>CAXBDI010000030.1:0-37195 GCA_963974445.1 uncultured Alphaproteobacteria bacterium | reverse complement strand
CTTCATCAAGGAAAACGTCCACGGCATCTGGCACGCCTCCTGCACCAACCGCATGGGCGCCGACGACGACCCGATGGCGGTGACCACCGGCACCGGCCGGGTGCGCGGCGTCTACGGGTTGCGGGTGTGCGACGCCAGCATCATGCCGAGCGTGCCATGCGCCAACACCAATGGCCCAACGCTAATGACGGCGGAGAAGATCGCGGACCACGTACTGGCGGGGGAGTGAGGCCTCCGCCCGTGCCGCGTTGAGAACGACGATCGACCATCATCTCGCCATGGCGGCCCGAGAGCTCGAAGGCCGCGAGGCCAGCCCAACGGCGGGCGGCGGGCTAATCGGGCGCGCTCTTCGGTCACCGGCACTCTCTGTCGCGGAAAGGGGGCGAGCCGCCAAGACAGCGCTGCGCATGGGCGGTCGCTTGAATCGTTATCGCGGCGGCACGAACGCCGCCCGGGTTCCGCCATCCACCGGAATAACGGTGCCGGTCACGTAGGCCGCATCCTCGCTCAGCAGAAAGCGCATCACTCGGACGATATCGATGGGCTGCGCGACGCGACCCAGCGGTGAGTTGCCGGAGGGCTTCCAGCCGCTTTGCTGTGCCGCGGCGCTCTGGTTATGGATCATCGGCGTGTCCACGGTTCCGGGCGCCAGCGCGTTGACGAGCACGCCTTGCTCGGCGCATTCGACCGCCAGGATTTGGGTCAACTGACTGACCGCGGCCTTCGATGCGGAATAGGCGCCGCTCTCGATTTTGGGCCGGATGGCGGAGATCGACGACATCAGAATCACCCGGCCGATCTCGCCGGCGGCGGTGGCTGCGAACAGCATCGGCAACGCCTCGCGGCAGGTGAGCCACAGGCCGCGGACATTGACGTTCAGCACCATGTCGAACTCGTCGACCGGCATATCGACCAACCGCCCGAGCTTCAGCACGCCGGCGGAGCAGATCAGCGCGTTGACCCTGGGCGCGTCGATCTGAATGCCGCGCATCACTGAGGCCACCGCCGCGGCATCGCAAAGATCGCATGGTCGCGGATGGAAGTTAGCGGAGGCGAGCGCTCTGGTCGCAGGCGCTAGTGCCGCGTCGGATACATCCAGGCCATAGACGGTCCAGCCTTTAGCCAGCAGGTCGCGGGCGGCCTCCAGGCCGATACCGGAGGCGGCGCCGGTGACGATGGCGGTGTTGGGCATGAGTGGTCTCCTTCTTAGCTTATTGTAGCCCTATGGTCGTCGCGCCCGCACCGGCTGGCAAGCCCCTGCTGGTATCGCCGGGCCGGCTATGGCCTACTGCCGTCGCCTTCCACCGGCCCGACGGCTTGCCATGAAAATCACCATCCTTGACGACTACTTCGACATCCTGCGCCACCTGCCGAGCTTTCAGAAGCTGGCCGGTCACGACGTCACGGTCTGGAACGACCACGTCCAGGATACCGACGCCCTGGCCGAACGCCTGGCCGAGACCGAGGCGCTGGCCCTGTTCCGCGAGCGGACCAAGATCCAGGGCGATCTGCTCGACTGCCTGCCGAACCTGAAGGTGATCAGCCAGCGCAGCGTCTACCCGCATATCGACGTGCCGGCATGCACCCGCAACGGCGTGTTGCTTTGCTCCGACCAGCATGCTGGCGTGCCGTCCTATGCGGCGGCAGAGTTGACCGTGGGCCTCGTGCTGGCGGCGATACGTCGTGGCGACGCCGCACATCGGCTATGTCAGCCAGGAAGAGTACGAATTGCAATTCAGCGATATTTTCGAGCAGATCCTGGCCTTCGACCGCGGCCAGCCGGTGGCAATGATCAACCCGGAGGTGTGGCAGGGTTAGTGGGAACCCCCACTCACCCTTCAGCCAACGGCTACGACCTAAGCCCGTTCAAGTCCCGCAGAAGGTGCGCGGCACCACCTGCTCCGGTGAGGGTGGCAGCGCATAGCGTTCGGCGCCTTGTTGCTCATCGAATGGGTGGGCGAGCACCGCTAACAAGACCTGCATCGGGCCGAAGTCGCCATCGTCTTCGCCGGCGCGGATGGCTTCTTCCACCAGGTGATTGCGCGGGATGAACAGCGGATTGACGGCTCGCATGGCGGCGGCGCGGTCGGCAGGCGGCACATCCTCCTGCTGAGCCCGGGCGGCCCATTCGGCCAACCATGTTTCGAAAAGCGCGGGATCCGAAAAAAGGCTGCGCGGGTTGGCGATCTCCAGGTTCTGGCCATCAACCACATTGGTGAGCCAGCGGAAGGTCAGCGTGAAATCCGCCTCACCTTCGGTCATAGCGTTTAGCAGGCGTTGGCCCAGCGCCAGATCGTCGTCCTGAGCGCTGAACAGGCCGAGCTTGGCGCGGAAGCCCTCGGCAAACGCCGCCTCGAACCTTTTCGGGAAGCTGTCGATCACCGCCTGAGCCTGCGCCACCGCTTCCTCCTGCGACTCGTCCAGGATCGGCAGCAGCGCCTGCGCCAGTTGCGCCAGGTTCCATTGTGCGATGGAGGGCTGATTACCGTAAGCATACCGGCCCTGCTGATCGATGGAGCTATAGACCCGGCCCGGGTGGAAGTCGTCCATGAAGGCGCAGGGACCGTAATCGATGGTCTCGCCGGCGATCTGCATGTTGTCGGTGTTCATCACGCCGTGGATGAAGCCGACCAGCAGCCATTGCGCCACCAATGCAGCCTGGCGGATGACGACGCCCTCCAGCATGGCCGTGTAGGGACGGTCGGCTTCCGCGGCCTCCGGATAGTGCCGGGCGATGACGTGATCGGCGAGCGCGCGCAGCCCCTCCGTATCGCCCTTGCTGAAGAGATATTGAAACGTGCCGACGCGGATATGGCTTTGGGCGACGCGGGTCAGCACCGCGCCCGGCAATGCGGTCTCACGATAGACAGGCTCGCCGGTGGTGACGGCGGCGAGCGACCGGGTTGTCGGAATACCGAGGGCGTACATCGCCTCGCTGATAATGTACTCGCGCATCACCGGCCCCAAGGCGGCGCGGCCATCGGCATTGCGAGAATAGGGCGTGCGCCCTGCCCCCTTCAGTTGGATGTCGCGGCGGATACCGTCGCGGCCGACCACCTCGCCCAGCAGGATGGCGCGGCCGTCGCCCAATTGCGGCGACCAGCCGCCGAACTGATGCCCGGCATAGACCTGGGCGAGCGGATCGGCGCCATCCGGCACTCGATTGCCGGCCAGCACCTGCACACCCTCCGGCGATTCCAGCGCCGTCGCGTCGAGGCCCAAGGTCTCTGCAAGCGCCTGATTAACTTTGACCAGCTTCGGCGAGGCGACCGGCGTTGGCGGCAGGCGCGTGAAGAAATGCTCCGGCAGGCGGGCATAGGTGTTGTCGAAAACCGCCGGGTCGAACGGCAGGGCATGCGCAAGGTCTTGGGGCACGAACAAGGGCCTCCAGCCGAAAGTAAAGGGGACGCGTTGCTCCTTACTTAGGTCTTGCGCTGGCGCGGGTCCAGCATATCGCGGACCGCGTCGCCCAGGAGATTCGTGCCGAACACCACAAGGCTGATGGCGAGGCCGGGGAAAATCACCAGCCACGGCGCGGTGCGCACGTATTCCGCCGCGCTCTCGCTCAGCATCCGGCCCCAACTCGCATGCGGTTCCGGAATGCCGAGACCAAGGAAGCTCAGCGACGCCTCGGTCAAGATGGCAGCGCCGAGTTGCGCGGTCGAAAGCACGATCAACGGCGCCAGCGTGTTCGGCAGCACATGGCGGATGGCGATGCGCCACTCGCTCATGCCCGAGGCGCGGGCGGATTCGACGAACGGCATCTCCCGCAAGGACATCGTATTCGAGCGGATGATCCGGGCGACGTTCGGGATCAGGGGAATGGAAATCGCGATAATGGTGTTTTCGAGCGACGGGCCGAGCGCGGCAGCCATCACCAATGCCAGCACCAGCAACGGCAATGCCTGCATGATGTCGATCACCCGTTGGGTAAGCAGGTCGAACCACCCCAGCAGATAGCCGCTCGCCAAGCCAATTATTACACCGAAAAGGCAACCGACGAACGTGGAGCCGACCCCGACTATCAGAGAGATTCGCGCGCCGTAGACGATGCGGCTGAACATATCGCGGCCCATGACATCGGCGCCCAGCAAATGCTCGGCTCCCGGTGCGGCCAGAGAACTGGCGGCGTTGGTCGAATACGGGTCCATGCCCGTCACGAACTCCGCGAAGACCGCGGCAAACACGAAGAGTATCGTAATGGCCGCACCGACGGCGCCCAGCGGATAGCGCCGGCAGAAAGTGCGCACGTGATACCACGCGCCCTTGCGCCGAACCTCGGCGCTGGGCAGCTCTTCAATGGTGAAATTGGGGGTGGTCATACGGGCGGCTCCAGCTAGCTATAGCGGATGCGGGGGTCGAGGACGGCATAAAGAAGGTCAACCAGCAGGTTCATGACCACGACGACCAGCGCGATCAGCATCACCAGGTTCTGGACGATGGGATAATCGCGCCACTGGATCGCCTCCACCAAAAATCGGGCGACGCCGGGGATATTGAACACCGTTTCGGTGACGATCAGGCCGCCGATCAGAAAGGCCGCCTCGATGCCGATGATCGTCGTCACCGGCAGGATGGCGTTGCGCAAGGCGTGCTTGTAGTTGATCACATTCTCGCTTGCGCCCTTGGAGCGAGCGGTGCGCACATAGTCTTGCCGCATCACCTCCAGCATGCTGGAACGGGTCAGACGCATGATAATCGCCGATGCCCGAAACCCGACCGCCGCGGCGGGAATGGTCAGCAGCCATAGCTCCTCATACCAGGTTTCTGGCGGATTGGTGTAGATCGGAATGTAGCCGGCCCAGGCGACGAACGCCATCAGGATCAGCAGGCCCAGCCAGAAGCTCGGCAGCGACAGGCCGGAAAGCGAAACGAGGCGGACGACATAATCGGGCCAGCGGTTCTGCTTCACCGCGCTGATCACGCCGAGCGGCAGCCCGAACAGCACGGAGAAGAACAACGCCAGCCCCGCGAGCTTTGCCGTGATCGGGATGCGCGGCGCCAACTCGTCGACCGTCGGCAGTTCCGAGACGTAGGAATAACCCAGGTCGCCTTGCACCAGCCCGCTGATCCAAACCCAGTACTGCTCCCACAGCGGCAAATCGAGGCCCAACTCCTTCTCCAGATAGGCCTTTTCCTGCGGGTCGATGAAACCGGCGGAGTCGAACAGGATGTCGGCGATATTGCCGGGCACCAGGCGCAGCAAGATGAAGATGATGATCGACATGCCGACCAATGTCACAACCATCAGCAGCAGGCGGCGTATGATATAGGAGGTCACGGGATGCTCGCCCTCTTCACTACCGATTCAGCCTGCGCCCGGCGCGCACGCTTGTGTCAGAAAAGCGGAGAGGCTCCCTCGACAGAGAGCCTCCCCATTTCACGAGGCGGCGGCTATTTGTCCAGCCACACATCCTCCAGACGCCAGCCATTGTAGATGCTGTTGGTCATCTGCGTGTATCCCTTCACGTACGGCTGCCAGCATTGCGCCGCGCGGCCGTGGAAGATGATCGGACGGGCCACGTCTTCCTGCAGCTTCGCGTCGATTTCCCAAACCAGCTTCTTGCGCGCTTCCATATCGGTCATGCTCGACTGCTTGACGAACAGCTTTTGCAGTTCCTCGTTGCAATAGCCGGTATAGTTACGCTGGCTGCCGCAGGAATAGTTTTCGAAGAAGTTCACGTCAGGGTCATCGACGCCAACGCCGGTCAGGTTTAGCCCGACCTGGTAGTCCTTCTTCGCCACGGTGGCATGCCAGTTGGAGGTCTCGATCACCTTCAGTTCGGCGTCGATATAGATCTCCTTCATATGGTCGATCAGAATGACCGCCGGGTCGCGATAGACCGCAATATTGCGGGTCGAGACTATTGCCTGCAGGCGGTTGTCGGGACCATAGCCGGCCTCTTTCATCAGCGCACGCGCTTCCTCGCGATTCACCGCAACGTCGCCATAGCCAGCCACTTCGTTCACGACTTCCGGAGGCATGCCCCAAATGCCACCCGGCGGCGGCAGCATCGCGCCGGCGATCTCGTTCTGGCCTTCGGAGAGAATGTCGCTGAACGCCTGACGGTCAAGAGTCAGCGCCATCGCACGACGCAGGCGCTCGTCGTTAAACGGCGGCACGTCACGATTGACAATCAGGTTCGTCGAGACGCCGGTCGGCACCAGTTCGCAGATCGCATCCGGCTTTTGCTGCTTCACATCTTTCAGAAGCGGGACGGTAATATCCACATTGAATGTCATGTCGAACTCCCCTGCAATGAAGCCGAGCACACGGGTCGACCGGCTTTTCACGATCGGCCATTCGATCGCATCCAGGTACGGTTTGCCCTCTTTCCAATAGTTCTCGTTCTTGACGAATTTGACGATTTCGTTCTGCTTCAGTTCGACGAACTTGAACGGACCGGTGCCGATCGGGTTGGTGCGCATGGTCTTGGGGTTGACATGGCACGGATAGACCGGCGAGTACCCGGATGCCAGCAGCGCCAAGAAGCTGGGTTGCGGCTGGCCGAGGGTGAAGGTCACCTGGCTGTCGCCGTTCGCCTCTACGCCTTCAAGGTTCCAGTACCACGACTTGCGGGGATTTTTGCGCAATTGCATCGCGCGCGGCACGTTGCCCAACAACTGGTTCCAGGTGCATGCAACGTCGGCAGCAGTAAATGGCTTGCCGTCATGCCATTGCACGCCGGAGCGCAGGTTGAACGTCAACTTGGTCTTGCTGTCATCCCATGACCAGTCGGTCGCCAGATCGGGTACAATGGTATCCAGGCTGTTTTGCGCTATGCTTTGGTCAAAAATGACTAGATTGTTGAACACCGGCATATAGGGCGAGACGGTAGAGTTCGTCGCCTCCTCATGGATCGAGCCGCTGGGCGGCGTGCCGCGGTGAGATATCGTCAGCGTCCCGCCGTATTTTTCGGCGAGCGCGGAGCCAAGGGGCACGGCTAGGATGGCGGCAGCCATCACCAAGCGTGCCGGGGCAGTGAATATCGGCATGGACGTTCCTCCACTATCGTTTCGCTATGATGTCCTCGTTGGGACACGTCACACAGGCTAGCAGCGGTGCGGCGGAATGCCTACCCCTGCTGGCGACTCTCTATGCATTTTCTGCAAGCCACGCCGCAGCGGCCCTAGCCATACCGCGGTTGGAGTGGCCGACATCGGGCACACTAACCAGCCGCCAGCGGAACGGCAGCATCATCCGCTTGGCCTCGGTCCGCCCGTCTTCAAAGAAATAGAGGCCGCGGGCGTGCCGGTGCGGCCCCTGGCGCATAGCCTCCTCGGAGCGCAGCAGCATCGCGTTGGCCGTGTTGGTGTCGTTCTCGCCGACCATCACCACCAACTGCCGGGTGAAGCCCTGGACCTGTACATCCTCCAGGTCGGGAATACGGTCGAGACCATACGGAAAGCGCTCGCCGGGCCGCGCCAGGGTGTAGGCGCCGGCATTGGCAGCGATGGCGACCTCGAACCGCGCGTTCTCCTGAAACAGCGCCAGGCGGTGGACGAACTGACCGCCGGCGGAATGGCCGTAGAGCCAGTAGCCCTTCCGCTGCGAGTCGGTCATCGCCTTGACGTGGTCGAACAGCCGCTCCACCAGACCATAGCTCCAGCGTTGGCGCGGCAGGAACGACCGGCGGTCCATGGTGCGCATATTGCCGACTTCGTAGGCGCGAGGGCCTGGAAACGCCGCCTGGCTGAATTTGGGGGCGAGCAACAGCGCGCCCAACCGCTCCGCATGCGCCGACCAGTCATCGCGGTAAGTCTTGGCATTGCGCTTGTAGCCATGCAGGGCAATCAAGATCGGCGAGGTCTCGGCGAAAGATTCCGGCCTATAAGCAAAGACCGGAACCGGCTGATCCGGCTCCGCAGCCGGGTCAGTGATGGTGAATACGCTTTTGCCGATAGGTATAGACATGGGTAATCTTTGAGCCTGTAGCGGTGAATCCAGAACCGAATTATCAGAATACCGACAATATCCAGCTTAGGGGGACACGCAAATGGGCAACGGGGCGTCACCAACTTTCAACCATTTCTCAAAGACTCTGGACGCCACCAATTCTGGCCACACGCGACGGTCAGACCTAACAAACCGATGATCAGTAAAGACCGCATGGAACGTCTCCGATGCGCACCCACTGACGCGGATTGGATAGCATGCGGTTGCGTGACGCCGCCTCTCATATCGCTTCGCGGCGGCGCACGCTTCGGTGACAAGCGAGTGAGCGGCGGGTTTAGCGGAAATCGAACCCTTGGCCCGCAACCTGCTCGCGCAGTTTCTGGCGCGGGCGCAGCGAGAATTTGGCCGCCAGTTCCGCCGACCAGGAGTCGTCGTTGGTGGTCCGGCCCTGGCCGCGGTAGTGCTCCGCCAGTTCGCGGTCGTACTGGGCAATGCCCTGTTCCATGGTCATGCCGTCCGGGTGGTTGCCGAACTGCTCCAGATGCACCATCGACTCGTATGGCATGCGCGGCTTCTGCGGCGGCACCTCGTCCGGCCATCCCAGCACCATGCCGAACACCGCATAGACCCGGTTCGGCAGGCCGAGGATTTTCGCGGTCTCGGTCGCATTGTTACGGATTGCGCCGATCATCACGCCCTTCAGGCCCAGCGATTCGGCGGCCAGCGAGGCGGACATGCCGACCAGCGCCGCATCGATGGAGGTCACCAGCCCCCATTCCAGATTATTGCCGTCAACGTCGGAGCCGATGCCCTTGATCGCATGCTCCATCCGCCGCGTGTCGGCGCAAAACGCCAGGAAGACCGGCGCGTTTTCCACGTGTTTCTGATTACCGGTCACCGGCGCCAACTTCGCCAGGATTTCCCGGCCGCGCACGACGACGACGCTATAGGACTGGATGTTGGAGGAAGTCGGCGCTCGGAAGGCGGCGCGCAGGATCGCCTCAACATGCGCACCGTCAACAGGCCGGTCGGTAAAGCTGCGCACGCTGACGCGATTGTGCAGCGCCTGGATGGTTTCACTGGTCGGCAGACCGCGGTCGTCGAAAAAAGACATTCAGTTATGACCTCTGATAGAACAGCAGTTATAGAGTTTTAGCCGACACAGCGGAGCGATGCAGCGGGCGCGTCAGGCAATAGTGTTTTTCGCGCGCTCGATCCCCTCGGATATCAGCTTTCGTGCGGCATCCACATCCTGCCAGCCGCCGATCTTGACCCACTTGCCGGGCTCCAGATCCTTGTAGTGCTCGAAGAAATGCTGAATCTGCTGCAGCGTAATCTCCGGCAGGTCGGCGTAGTTGTGCACGCCGGCATAGCGCTTGGTCAGGTGCGAGGATGGCACGGCGATGATCTTTTCGTCCTGGCCGCCATCGTCCTCCATCAGCAGCGCGCCGATGGGCTGCACGTTGATCACGCAGCCGGGGATCAACTGCCGCGTGTTGCAGACCAGCACATCGACCGGGTCGCCATCTTCGGAGAGCGTGTGCGGGATGAAGCCATAATTACCTGGGTAGGTCATCGGCGTATGGAGGAAGCGGTCTACCACCAGCACGCCGGCGTCCTTGTCCATCTCGTACTTGATCGGCTGGCCACCGACCGGCACCTCGATAATGACGTTGACGTCCTCCGGCGGGTTGGCGCCGATGGCAATGGCTTCGATCCGCATCAGGCAGTTTCTTTCATCTGAGTAAGGCTGCGCTCGCCACTAAATATCACCGGGGCGAACCTCGGTGACCAGGCTTTCGCCGGCGACAAAGCGCGGGAAATTCTCCAGGAACAACTCCCGCCAGCGGACCTGGCCGCCCGAGCCGGCAAACGAGGTGTGTGGCGTGATCCGCACCTTGGGATGGCTCCAGAGCGGGTCGTCGGACGGCAGGGGCTCGGTATGGAACACGTCCAGCACCGCCTGGGCGAGGCGGCCGTCGTCGAGCGCCTGCATCATCGCGGCGTCGTCGATGATCGGCCCGCGGGCGACGTTGACCAGGATGGCGCCGGGCTTCACGTTGGCGAAGAAGTCAGAGTCGACGGCGCCGCGGGTCTGGTCGTTCAGCGGGCAGGCGATGACGACGACATCGGCGTCGGCGGCATACGCATTCAGGTCGGCGAGCGTGCCGGCCCGGTCGACAGTCGGCCCCGTCTCCGGCGAGCGGCGGACGACCGTCGTCTCAGCCCCGAACGCCTTCAGCTTCTTGGCTAATTCTTGACCAATGGGGCCGAAGCCGGCGATCAGCCAGTGGGTGCGCCAGATCTCGCGAAACGGCGTCGTCCGCCAGGTTTTGGAGGCTTGCAACTGCCGCTGTTCCTGGATCGGTTGGAACAGCGCCAGCACCTGACCGATTACATACTCGGAAATCGCCACCGCCTGGGCGCTGCTGTTGCAAATGCGCGCGCCTTTCGCCGAGATCTTCTTGTAGACCGGATGATCCAGCCCGGCGTTGAAGGTCTGCAGCACACCGATGGATTTCAGCCGCAGCACCAGATCGAAGGCCGCCTCCTGCGCCTTGTCGCGCGAGATGAAGGCGCTGAGCCAGACGAAATCAACGTCGGTGTCTTCCGGCCGCATCGGCCGGCCGTCGCGGAACAGCGTGCCGGACCGATCGAATATCAGAACGGCGATGTCGAGGCCGAGGGCATCCAAATCCACGCGAATATCCTCATAGGCGCGTTTGTAGATGGCGACGGTGACGGTCATAGCTTTTCCTTTAGGTCGAGCCGCGGCGGCCCAGGCTGTTTGGCTTCGTATAGGACGGATCAAGGCCCGCGGGAACCGGCGAATTTGGCGAAGCGCCTGCATTTGCGCTACAATCTGCCTCTCCAAAACAGCCAGAAGGAGCGGCCCAGACTGACAACTCTAAGCGCTGGGCCGGTCGAGGCCATAGTGGTCACGCAAGGTCTTGCCGGTGTATTCAGTGCGGAACAGGCCGCGCTTTTGCAGGATCGGCACCACCTCGGCGACGAAGACATCCAGCATTTTCGGCAGCACGGGCGGCATCAGGTTGAAGCCGTCGGCGACACCCTCCTGCAGCCAGGTCTGCATGAAATCCGCCACCTGCTCCGGCGTGCCGGCATAGATGAAGTGTCCGCGAGCGCCCGCCAGGGTCGCCAAGAGTTGGCGCAGCGTCGGGCGCTCGCGCCGTACCATGCCGACGATGACCTCGGTCCGGCTGCGCGCCGCCTGCACTGTCGCCGGGTCCGGAAAGTCGTCTGGCGAAAGTGGCGTGTCTAATGGCAGATGCGAGAAATCATGGCCGCCGAACCGGCCAGAAAGCCGCCGCCGCCCGACCTCCACATCGGTCAACGCGTTCAATTCCTCCCGGTAGCGAACAGCCTCCGCCTCCGTGCCGGCGATGGCGGGGGAGAAGCCTGGCAGGATGATCGCCTGATCCTCACGCCGGCCCGCTTTGCGCACCCTGGCCTTCAGGTCCTTGTAGAATTCCTCCGCCGTCGCGCGCTCCAGGTGGGCGGTGAACACGGCCTCCGCATGGCGGGCGGCGAAGTCGCGGCCAGTATCCGACGAGCCAGCCTGCACCAGCACCGGCCAACCCTGCGGCGGCCGCGGCATGTTCATCGGCCCCTTCACCGCGTAGTGCGGGCCGCGATGGCCGATGGCGCGGACCTTGTCCATGTCGGCGTACTGGCCGGTCTCGCGGTTATCGAGCACAGCGCCATCGCCCCAGCTATCCCAGAGCGCCTTCGCGACTGCCATGAACTCTTCCGCCCGCGCATAGCGCTCGGCATGGCTGATCTGGGTGTCGTCGCCATAGTTATTGGCGGCTGGCACGCTCCACGAGGTGACGATGTTCCAGCCGGCCCGGCCGTTCGAGATATGGTCCAGGGAGGCAAACTGCCGGGCCAGGTTGAATGGCTCGGTATAGCTGGTGGAGCAGGTGCCGATCAGCCCGATGCGCTCTGTCGCCATCGCCATGGCGGTCAGGCTGGTGACAGGCTCCAGCCAACTGCGCGCCGCCTGCCCCGCATCCTCGCCGAGCGAGAGCGAGTCGGCCAGAAACACCGAGTCGAAGAGGCCCTTCTCCGCGCGCTCCGCCAAGTCGGTGTAATAGCGGATGTCGGTTAGCGGCAACGGCGATGCATCCGGATGCCGCCATGAGGCCTCATGATGGCCGCGGGAATGGATGAACAGGTTGAGGTGCAGTTGCTTGGTCATGGTCTCGCTTAAAGCCTAGTAAAACACGGGCGGCGGCTCACCCAGCAGGATCTCACCGACCGCGGCCCAATGGCTGGTGCGGGACTGGATCTGCTGGCTGACGGTGTGGATGTCGCGGAAGCGGCGCTCGAATGGCGAGCCGGGAAAGATCGCGCTGACGCCGGCGGCGTGGTGCACCCAGTTCGCGACCTCCACCGCCGACTGAATGGCATTGGTGCAGCAGAGCCGCACCCGCGCCCGCTCCTCGAACGAGATCGCGCCGGTATCGCCTGCTCCTGCATAGACGTCGGCCATCGTCGCCAGCACATAGGCCTCCGCCGCACCTAGCTTGGCGACGGCCTTGGAGTAGTCGGCCTGCACCAGCGGGTCCGTCGCCATGCGCGGCCGGCCGCGCGGCGCTTTCTTGGTCGCCAGAGCCCGGAACTCAGCCAGCATGGCCCGGGCAAGGCCGGTCGCTACGCCAGACACGCCGACCGCATACAGGCCCTGTTGCGGGATCGCATAGAGCGGCCCCGGCTCGCGACGCTGCTCCGGATATTCGCGGGTGGAGGTGAAGGCTTCGGGCACAAAGACCTCGTTCACCCGATAGGATTCGCTGGCGGTGCCGCGCAGTCCCACCGGGTTCCAGATGCCCAGCCGCTCCGCCTGCTCCAGCGGAAACAGCCAGGAGAGAATCTTTGGCGTACCGCGTTCGTTCAGGCGCAGGGAGCCGTCTGGCTCCGTCACCGGACCATGCGCGCCCATCCAGGTCGCCTGCCGGGCGCCGCTCGCGAAATCCCACTCGCCATTGACGACATAGCCACCTTCGACCGCCCGGGCGCCCTGGCCGTTGACCGCGCCCCAGGCGATCAGCGCGTGCGGGTCGTCATAGATGGCACGGGCGCTCTCCAGCGGCAGCCAGGCCATCAGCAAGGCGGCACTGTTCGCGACAAACATGTTCCAGCCGACGGAGCCCTCGTGGCTCGCCACCTCCTGCACCGCTCGAAAATAGGTACAGGGATCCGTCTGCTCCCCGCCGCAGGAGGCAGGCAGAAACAGGCGCATGAGTTTGGCCGCATGCAGCTGTTCCAGCAGGGCTTGCGGCCAGCGCTGGGTTGCCTCGATCTCGTCAGAGGCAGCCTCTAAAGCCGGCCCAAGCGCGCGGGCGCGGACGAGGGGGTCTTGGTAGGTGGGTGGGTTGATCCATGGATCCTGCCTTTCAGCTACGATTTGAGCACGAGACCTCAACCTTTGCACCTGTGTCCCGCCGTGTGGTGTAACTTCCGTTGGTAGCGCCGGGCTGAGCGAAGCCTTGCGTAGCTCAGGCGAAGCCCGGAACCAGCCTTTGATCCGCTGGTCGGTTCAGGAAATCCGCCGCATTGCACCACGTCTTGCCCGACGGCAAATCATTCCGGGCACGTCAAAGCAAAAACGCAACTGTAATGTTAGTGCGAGTGGCGTGGAATCTTGTTGCGGACTCGCTGGTACTTTACTGCCGATTCGAGCACGCCGCCGGTCTCCAATTGGCCGACATCGTTGCGGTAGATTTCCTGCCACGGCGTGTGGTTGTCGAACACCGGCGGAGTGTAGGCGGCGCGGCGGCGGGCAAGCTCCTCGTCGGAAATCAGCATGTCGACGCGGGCCGCGTTCAGGTCGATGCGCACCGGGTCGCCGTTTTGCAGCAAGGCCAGATTGCCTCCCGCCGCGCTCTCCGGCGAGGCGTTCAGGATGGAGGGCGAGCCAGAGGTGCCGCTCTGCCGGCCATCGCCGATGCAGGGCAGGCTCTTGATGCCGGCACGGATCAGGGCATCCGGCGGCTGCATGTTCACCACCTCCGCCGACCCCGGATAGCCCAGCGGGCCGGTGCCCCGGATGAACAGGATTGTGCGCTCGTCAATACCCAGGGCCGGGTCGTTCAGATTGTGGTGATAGTCCTCCGGCCCCTCGAACACGATGGCTTTGCCGGTGAAGACGTTCTCCTTGCCCGGCTCTGACAGGAAGCGCTTGCGGAAGTCGGCGTCGATGACGCTGGTCTTCATGATGGCCGAGTCAAAGATGTTGCCGCGCATCACCAGGAAGCCGGCCTTGGTCTTCATCGGCTTGTCATAGGCCTTGATGACGTCACGCCCGATTGCCTCCTTGCCGCGGCAATTCTCGCCCATAGTCTTGCCGTTGATAGTCATGGCCGATTCGATGATCTTGCCGGCGCCGATCAACTCGTTGACCACAGCCGGCACGCCGCCAGCGTGATGAAAGCCCTCGCCCAGGTATTCGCCGGCCGGCTGCATGTTGACCAGCAGCGGCAGGTCGTAGCCGGTGGTCTGCCAATCCTCCAGGCTCAACTCGACGCCAGCGTGCCGGGCGATGGCTGCCAGATGGATCGGTGCGTTGGTCGAGCCGCCGATGGCGGTGTTGACGGCAATCGCGTTCAGGAACGCATCGCGGGTCAGGATTTTGGAGGGCGTCAGGTCCTCCCAGACGATCTCCACCGCCCGCTTGCCGGTCAGGTAGGCGCACTGACCCCGCTCGCGGTAGGGGGCAGGGATGATACCGGAGCCGGGCAGCGACATGCCCAGCGCCTCGGCCAGCGAGTTCATGGTCGAAGCCGTTCCCATGGTGTTGCAATGGCCCGCCGACGGGGCAGACGCCGCCACGGTCTCGATGAATTCCTCATAGCCGATCCGCCCGGCGGCGTACTCGACCCGCGCTTCCCACAGCACGGTGCCGGAGCCGACGCGCCGGCCCTTGTAATTGCCATCCAGCATCGGCCCGCCGGACAGCACGATGGCCGGAATATCGACGGTCGCCGCCGCCATCAGCAAGGCCGGCGTGGTCTTGTCGCAACCGGTCATCAGCACGACACCGTCCAGCGGGTAGCCGTGCAGCACCTCGACCAGCCCCAGATAGGCGAGGTTACGGTCCAGCGCTGCAGTGGGTCGCTTGCCGGTCTCCTGGATCGGATGGGTCGGGAACTCCAGCGCCACACCACCCGCCTCGCGGATGCCTTCGCGCACCCTGAGCGCCAGGTCCAGATGGATGCGGTTGCAGGGACTGAGATCGCTGCCGGATTGGGCGATGCCGATGATCGGCTTGCCGGACTGCAACTCCTCGCGAGTCAGCCCGAAATTCATGTAGCGCTCAATATACGTGGCAGTGGCGCTGACATCGCTCGGGTCGTTGAACCATTCGGCACTGCGCAGGCGGCGGGCTTTGTCGGTCATCTGGTGTCTTCCTCGGTCGCAATTCTCAGCCGCCAGTGTGCGCGCGGGGCCTTCGCTTGGCCAGAGATTTGCCGGCATTTCGTCCCGGCAAAAACCACGAAAAAGCCATAACCGGGGCGCTCCGCCTTTAAGAAACCCTGAATCTTTCTCACCCCCACCCTAATTTTGACAACCCGCGTGACCAATGTTCGCCCCGTGGTCAGGCCGATGCGCCAGCCACATGTAACTGACACAGAAGGAAGTTCGACGATGTCGAAAATTTTGACCTCCCTGGCCGCCGCCGGGTTCTTGCTTGCGACGCCAGCCCTTGGTGCGGCGGTGTCGTTCGAAAGCGCCGATGCTAACGGCGACGGCAACGTCACCATGGAAGAAGCCAAGTCGGTGATGCCTGACATGACGGAAGAGCAGTTCGCCGATGCCGATGCGGATGAGAGCGGCGGCCTTTCCAAGAAAGAATTCGAAGCGATAAAGGGCTAATCTAAAGGCTCGTATTGGTCCGTCGCCATCTCGACCCCGGTACCGACCTGGTACCGGGGTCTTTTCATTATACGTTGAACGTCCGGTCCAGACCCAGGGCAACTTGACGGCTCCCGCAGGCGCGTTACACCTCTGCCGCACGCTCTTTTCCTGGCCGGAGTCCCTCGCCCATGACCGCCTACGCCATCGCGCCCGCCGCACCCGTCACTCTGCCTGTCGAGGGCGCGAATGCGGTATTTCCGGTCGGCCGTATCTTCTGCATCGGCCGCAACTATGCGGAGCACGCGCGCGAGATGGGGCACGACCCGGACCGGGAGCCGCCGTTCTTCTTCATGAAACCGGCCAACGCGGTCACCACGTCCGGCGAATTCCCCTACCCGCCGGGCACCAGCGACGTGCATCACGAAATGGAGATGATCGTCGCGCTGGCCAAAGGCGGACGCGACATCGCAGAGGCTGACGCGCTCGACTGCGTCTACGGCTATGGCGTCGGCCTGGATATGACCCGCCGCGACCTGCAGGGCGAGGCGAAAAAGCTCGGCCGCCCGTGGGAGATCGGCAAGGCGTTCGACTACTCCGCCCCCTGCTCCGGGCTGAAGCGCGCCACCGACATCGGCCACCCGACCGCCAACCGCATCACCCTGGACGTTAACGGCAAGCGCCGCCAGGACAGCACACTCGACAAGATGATCTGGAGCGTGCCGGAAACCATCGCCTGCATCAGCCGCTATTTCGAACTCCTCCCAGGCGACATCATCATGAGCGGCACGCCGGAAGGCGTCGCCGCCGTGGTGAAGGGCGACACGCTGGTCGGTGAGGTCGAGGGTGTGGGCCGGCTGGAGGTTGTGGTCAGCTAAGAGCCGGGACAACGGCGTCATTTATCGGTGTCCAGGCCATAGAGGCGTGCAGGTACAGATCATGGCCGGTGACCCACGGCGGTAGTGCCTGGGTTTGGAAATGCCCGCTCCGAGCCCTTTGAGGACGTCTGTCGTAGCAATGTACAATGTTGACTATTGCCCCCATATGACGTGGGGATATGTCAGGATCGTCCAATCAACGGGCACTATCATCTGACTGGCTCCAGCGGCCCAATTCACTATGCATTCGGCATGCAAAAGGAAGATTTTTGTACAAACAAAGAACCTATGATCGCATTGCCCGGCTTTATGATTTTCTCGACCTGCCATTCGAACATGGCCGCTACAAACCCCTGCGCCGAGCGATGTTTGAAGGGGTGAAAGGCACTGTGCTGGATGCTGGCGTTGGCACTGGGCGGAATTTTCCTTATTACCCCAGCGGCACGAAGGTAGTTGGAATAGACCTCAGCCCCGCTATGTTGAAACGTGCAAGACAGCGCAAGGATGCCCTTGGTACAACTGTTGAGCTACGCGAAATGAATGTGTTGGAAATGGAGTTTGAGGACGATAGCTTCGACGCTGTCATCTCGACATTTCTTTTTTGCGTTCTTGACAACGAGCACCAGATACCCGCCCTCAAAGAACTGAGCCGGGTCTGCCGACCGAACGGTAAGATTCATATTCTTGAGTACGCGCTTTCAAAAAATCCCCTTCGCCGCTTCATCATGAAAATGTGGGCGCCATGGGTGCGTTTCGCATATGGCGCTGAATTTAATCGAAACACTGAACAGTATCTCGAAGTTGCAGGTTTGGATATTATTGAGAAGGTTTTTCTATACAAGGATATCATCAAACTAATAACGCTTCGTCCGAAGGCCAAATGACGCTAATCCAGTGGCAATACTACCGGCCCGCCGGTCGATTATCCAAAACCGCGGTCCATATGCTACAGTATCCGTCAATGGCGTGAGATCGCCGACGATCCCTTTGGCAGGGAATTGGGTGCTGGAATGACGAAAGACGAAGTCAGATCGGCTATCCTGGACCAAACGACCGAGGATGACATCGGCCCGTGGAAACCACTGTGGGAACCACTGGCCGCATTGGCGCGGGTATCGACGAAACGCCGGAGAAACGCATGCCCGGGCGCTTCTAATTGCGGAAGTGCGGGAATTGGCATTGGCAGGCTTGTTGGAATTCTTTCTGGACCGGTGGGCCGATAGCGATCCACAACCCTGGCAGCCGGATAGCAAGGCGCCCACTCTCTCACCAAAAAGCCCTAAAGACGCCGGCAAGACAACGCCGCTATAGTCGTTGCGAGAAATCCAACGGCAGGGAGCGGCGACCTTATGAGTGAGCAAACCTTTGACCTGATTGTGATTGGCGGCGGCCCCGGTGGTTATGTCGCCGCGATCCGCGCGGCGCAACTGGGCCTGAAGACCGCCTGCGTCGAGCGCGAGCATCTGGGCGGTATCTGCCTAAATTGGGGCTGTATCCCGACCAAGGCGCTGTTGCGGTCTGCCGAGATCTATCACCTGCTGCACCATCTGGATGAATATGGGCTCTCCGCCGACAACATCGCGTTCGATGCGGCGAAAGTGGTGAAGCGCTCGCGCAACGTGGCGAAGCAGTTGTCGTCCGGCGTCGCGTACCTGCTGAAGAAGAACAAGGTCACCGTCATCGATGGCGCGGCCAAACTGGCCGGCAAGAACACCGTCGCCGTCACCACATCCAAAGGCGACGAGCAGACCCTCAAGGCCGACCACATCATCCTGGCCACCGGCGCACGAGCCCGCGAATTGTCAGGGCTGGAGGCGGATGGCGATAAGATTTGGTCCTACAAGGAAGCCATGGTGCCGGAGGGTATTCCTGCCTCGCTGCTGGTGGTCGGCTCTGGCGCCATCGGCATGGAGTTCGCCAGCTTCTACGCCGACATGGGCGCCGAAGTGACGGTGGTCGAGGTGGTGGACCGCATCCTGCCGGTGGAGGATGAGGAGATCGCCAAGTTCGTCCACAAGGCGTTCGAGAAGCGGGGAATTAAGATCGTCACCGGCGCGAATGTCGCGAAACTGGATAAATCGGGCAAAACCGTCGCCGCCACCATCGAATCAAAAGACGGCACGGCCACCTTGGCCGTCGAAAAGGTCATCATGGCCGTCGGCATCACCGGCAATGTCGAAGACATCGGCCTGGATGACACGAAAGTGAAGGTCGACCGCGGCCATATCGTCATCGACGAATGGTGCCAGACCGGCGAGCCTGGCGTCTACGCCATCGGCGACGTCGCCGGCCCGCCTTGGCTGGCGCACAAGGCGATGCACGAGGGCGTCATCTGCGTCGAGAAGATCGCTGGCAAGGGCCATCCGCACCCGATGAATGTGACCAACATTCCCGGCTGCACCTATTGCCGCCCACAGGTCGCCAGCGTCGGTATGACCGAGGCAAAGGCCAAGGAACAGGGCTTTGAAGTCAAGGTCGGCAAGTTCCCCTTCATCGGCAACGGCAAGGCCATCGCCATGGGCGAGGCCGAAGGCCTGATCAAGACCGTGTTCGACGCCAAGACCGGCGAATTGCTGGGCGCGCACATGGTCGGATCGGAGGTCACCGAACTGATCCAGGGCTATACCATCGCCAAGACCATGGAGACGACGGAGGCGGAATTGATGGGCACCGTGTTCCCGCACCCGACCCTGTCGGAAATGATGCACGAGGCGGTCCTTGACGCCTGTGGCCAGACCCTCCACTTCTAGGCCCATCATGGACAACACCACCCTCCCCTCGCGGCATGGCCCCTCCGACCGGGCCGAGCGGCACCCGGAAAAGGCGCACCGGCCGGACCAGGTGTCCGGCCGCAAGCCTGCCTGGATTCGGGTAAAAGCGCCGGTCGGCAAGGTCTATAACGAGACCAAGCGCATCGTGCAGGAGAAGCGCGTCGCCACCGTGTGCGAGGAGGCCGGATGCCCGAACATTGGTGAGTGCTGGCAAAAGCGCCACGCCACCATGATGATCCTCGGCTCCATCTGCACCCGCGCCTGCACCTTCTGCAACATCGCGACCGGCAGGCCGTCTAGCCTCGACCCGCACGAGCCGGAGCGGGTGGGCGAGGCCGTGGCGGAGTTGGGCCTGCGCCATGTGGTCATCACCAGCGTCGACCGCGACGACCTGCCGGACGGCGGCGCCACCCACTTCGCCCGCACCATCAAACACATCCGCGCCCTCTGCCCGGATACGACCATCGAGATTCTGACCCCGGATTTTCAGGGTAAGAAAGACACGCTCGCCATCGTGCTGCGCAATCCGCCGGACGTGTTCAACCACAACCTGGAGACGGTGCCCGGCCTCTATCCTGAGGTGCGGCCCGGCGCGAAATATTATGGCTCGCTGAAGCTGCTGGATCAGGTGAAGGAGCGCAATCCATCGATCTTCACCAAGTCCGGCATCATGGTCGGCCTCGGCGAGACCAAGCAGCAAGTGGGGCAAGTCATGGACGACTTGCGCGCCGCGAACGTCGATTTCCTCACCATCGGCCAATACCTGCAACCAACGCCGAAACATCATCGCGTCGATGCCTACATCACGCCGGATGAGTTCGAAGCTTATGCCCGCATGGCCCGCGGCAAGGGCTTCCTGCTGGTGTCGTCCAGCCCGCTGACCCGCTCCAGCTACCACGCCGACAGCGATTTCGAGGCCCTGCGTGCTGCCCGCGAGGCCAAGTTAGCCGCAGTAAAGGTCTGAGAGGCCCTATTTTGCCCACTCACGCTGAACGACGCTTTCTGCCCTACCCGCCGGAAGCCCTCTATGAGCTGGTCGCCGACGTGCAGCGCTATCCGGAGTTCCTGCCCTGGTGCACCGCCTGTCGAATTACCAGCTGCAAGAGCAATGTGATCACCGCGGACCTGGTCATCGGCTTCAAATTCGTTCGTGAACGCTTCACCAGCAAGGTAACGTTGACGCCGAAAGATCGGATCGACGTAGAGTACACCAGCGGACCATTGCGCTATCTGAACAACCACTGGGTGTTCGAGCCGGCGGAGGGCGGTTGCGTGATCGATTTCCACATCGATTTCGAGTTCAAATCGCGCCTGTTCCAACGCCTTGCCGGCGTCGTCTTCAACGAGGCAGTGCGGCGCATGGTCGGCGCATTCGAGACCCGGGCCAGGGCGGTTTGCAAGCCGGTTCCAGCGGTTGGCGGACCGGCGCCGGTTCCCAGCCCGGCATCGGGCGATCGGGTGACTGAACCGCATCGCGGCTGAGCATAGCCTTCCTCTCTCACCCTGAGTAGCGCCACCGGCGCGTATCGAAGGGCCGGTCGGAGCGGCCAGGCCCAGCACCCGCAGAAATCGGGTCATAGAAATAGATGATATCGGACGCCCACACTTTGCTAAACTACCGGCAAATCCCTAGCGTTACTCGGTAGGACAACGATGACAGAGCGCATAGTGGTGATCGGCGCCGGTCAGGCTGGCGCGTCGCTCGTGGCGAAGCTGCGCGATTTGGGCTTTGACGGCAGCCTGACTCTGATCGGTGATGAGCCGGCGCCGCCCTATCAGCGCCCGCCTCTCTCCAAGAAATTCTTGCTGGGCGAGATGGAGGAGGCGCGGCTGTATCTGCGCCGGGCCGACTTCTATCGCGAGCGCCGGATCGGGCTGCGCACCGCAACGGCGGCAGCGGCGATCGACCGCGACGCAGGCGAGGTCGTGCTTTCCAATGGCGAGCGGCTGGCCTTCGACCAGTTGGCGCTGACCACCGGGGCCAGTCCGCGCCGCCTGCCACCGGCCATCGGCGGCGCGCTGGCCGGCGTCTATACGCTGCGCTCCATCGCCGATGTCGAGGCGATGCGGGCCGAGTTCGCGCCCGGCCGGCGCGTGCTGGTCGTCGGCGGCGGCTATATCGGCCTGGAGGCGGCGGCGGTCGCCGCGTCCTCCGGTCTCAACGTTACCGTGCTGGAGCAGGCCGACCGGATATTGCAACGGGTGGCGGCTGAGCCGACCAGCGACTATTTCCGGACGCTGCATCAGGATAACGGCGTCGCCATCCGCGAGGGTACCGGCCTCTCCCGTCTGCTTGGCGAGAATGGCCGTGTCGTTGCGGCGGAGTTGGCGGATGGCGCAACGCTGCCGGTCGACTTTGTCCTGATCGGCATCGGCATTCAGCCCAACGCCCAATTGGCGGCCGACGCCGGCCTCGCCGCGGCGAACGGGATCGAGGTCGACGCCCAGGGCAGAAGCGTCTCTGACCCCCGGATCTATGCCGCCGGCGATTGCGCCATCTTCCCCTATCGCTGCGAGCCGACACGGCTCGAATCCGTGCAGAACGCCATCGATCAGGCAGAGGCGGTGGCGGCGGCAATGTTGGGCAGCGACGCCCTCTACAACCCCGTGCCCTGGTTCTGGAGCGATCAGTACAAGTGCAAGCTGCAGATCGCCGGCCTGAACCGCGGCTATATCCGAACCTCGGTGCGAATGGGCGCGAAACCCGGCGCTCAGTCGGTGTGGTATTGGGATGGCGAGGACCGGATGCTGGCGGTGGACGCAATGAACGACCCCCGCGCCTACATGGCGGGCAAGCGCTGGCTGGAGGCCGGCGGAAGCCCGACACCGGCCCAGGTCGCCGACCCAGGCGCCGACCTGCTGAAGCTTGCGCCGGTGGGATAGCGGCGGGGCTTTCCGCCCCTGCCAGTGCGGGTAAGCGAGGTTTTTCGGGTGAGCCGCAAACTGCGGTTTGAGGCGCGGCTTAGATGCCGTAGAGTGGCGCAAACGCTCCAAAGGAATCGCCCCGTGCTCACCCTGCAAAAAACCGCGCCCGAATTCGGGGCCATGCTGGTTGAAAAGCCCGAGCCCTCCATTGGCGAGGGGGAGGTGTTGGTGGAGGTCGACGCGGTCGGCATCTGCGGCTCCGACATCCACATGTACGAGTGGACGCCCGGCTACGAATGGACTGCGCCGTCGCTGCCGGTCGTCATGGGCCACGAGTTCTCGGGAAAAGTAGCGCGCGTCGGGCCGGGGGTCACGGGCCTGGCGGCAGGCACGCCGGTCGTCGTCACACCCGGCTACTTCTGCGGCAAGTGTGCCGAGTGCAAGGCCGGCAAGCCTGATGCCTGCCGCGCCAAGAAATCTATCGGCCTGACCGTAGACGGCGGCTTCGCGCGCTTCGTCTCGGTGCCGGCGCGCACCTGCATCCCGATCTCGCCGGACCTGCCGCCGCACATCGCGGCCCTCACCGAGCCCTTGGTGGTTGGCGACCGGGCCGTGCAGATCGGCACGGTGGAGCCGGGCCAGAACGTGGTCGTGCTCGGCCCCGGCATTATCGGCCTCGCCACCGCCTTCATCGCCAAGCGGGCCGGCGCAGGCTCGGTCACGGTAGTGGGGAAGAGCGATCCGCTGCGGCTCGGCATCGCCAAGCAGTTAGGCGCGGACCGGGTCATCGACTTGGCGGACGGCGGCCCGAAGCTCTCCGACCACATCGAGGAGCGCTCGGTCGACCGGGTGTTCGAGGCCACCGGCTTCGGCGAGAGCATCACCCAAGGATTGGGCCTGCTGAAGGACTATGGCATCATGGCGAGCATCGGCATTCACCCGGCGCCGGCCAGCATCGACATCACGCCGTTCGTGCGCCGCAAGCTGCAACTGCGCGGCTGCCATGGTGGCGGGCGCGACTGCTGGGATCGGGTGTTGGCACTGCTGCCGGACAACCAGAACGCGCTGGGCGCCATCGTCACCCACCAGATCCCGATGAGTGAAGCGATTGAAGGCTTTGAACTCAACCGTCGGCGCGAGGCCTGCAAGGTGGTGATCCGGCCCGGCATGGCGTAACGTTTCTCACAACCATCCACTTTTCCCAACCAAGAGAACGACAATGGCCTGGAAACGCATGGTGCTCGAAATCGGCATGGGCACCGACATCCGCGGCGGCGACAGCACGAAGGCGGCCGTCCGCGCCCTCAAAGACGCCCTCTGGCACAATTCGCTGAGCATCGGTGCCGCGGTCGGCCAGGACGCGGACGCCATGCGCGTCGCCGTCACCATCGGCGCGCCGAACCCGGAGACGGTGGACAAGCAACAGGTGCTGCAGGTGCTGCCGCACGGCACCGGCACCTGCGAGGTGGTCGAGGGCGGCCTGCGCATCCCGAACGCCTCCGGCACCGACGTCACCCTGATCGCGCACGCGGCGGCCGCCGTCTATCTCGACATTCCGGAAACGGGGGCCTGATCGCCATGGCTGGAAAACGCGTGATCCTGGAAATGGGCGCCGGCAACGACTTGCACGGCGGCGATTATACCAAGGCGGCGGTGCGGGC
Source organism: uncultured Alphaproteobacteria bacterium (assembly GCA_963974445.1). Classification (GTDB taxonomy): domain Bacteria; phylum Pseudomonadota; class Alphaproteobacteria; order Bin95; family Bin95; genus JACKII01. Next base: position 13,245 of record CAXBDI010000030.1, on the reverse strand, counting down.
GGTGCAGGATGCGCTGCACCACTCCTCCCTCACATTCATCCGTACGTTGAAGTTGGACAAGAGCAAGATCGACGTGGTCGCCACCATTGGCGTGCAAAAGCCGGATGCGGTCGATACGGCTGAGGTCGCCAAACAGTTCCCGGTCGGCAATATCACGGTCAAGCCGGTCAAGGGCGGCCTTGACGTGCCGGACGAGGTGATCGGCGACGTGGCAGTGATCGCCAGCGCCGCCATCGAGGTCTGGTTGCGGGACTGATGCTGCTGGCCGGCTTTCGCGTCGCGCAGCTTGGGTCAGGGTTAGCCGCGGCTGTTTGCGGACGGTTGTTCGCCGACTGCGGCGCTGAAATTGTTACGGTCGATGCGGCGAGAAAGACCGCGCTTGCCGCCTATCTGAACCATGGAAAGCCATCGGCGAGCCTGGCCGGCGCGCTCGCTAGCGCCGATCTGATTGTCGCTGAGGGTTCGCCAGGCAGTTTGCAAACGCAGGGCTTCCCGTCACACCTGCTATGTCAGCATAACCCGCGTGCTGCACTGGTGCTGATCTCCCCCTTCGGCCAGAGCGGCCCGCGCGCTGAGGAGAATGCCACCGACCTGACGCTGCTGGCGGCCAGCGGCATCATGCGGATGCTGACCGGCCAGGTGGATGACTTGTCGGAGCCGCCGGTACGCGCCATCGGCCGGCAATCCGCCTATATCGGCGGTCTGGCGGCGGCCTGTGCCGGCATGCATGCGGCGCTGGGCCAAACCCCAGGCGCTGTGGTGGATGTGTCGATCCACGAAGCGCTAGCCACCCTCGCCACGACCGAGTTGACGCGCGCCGGCCAAACCGGGAAAAGCTGGTCACGCCTGCGGCTGGCCGATGGCAATGGCGCGACCGTCTGCATCCTGCCGGCGAGCGACGGCTACGCCGCGATCTCCCCCCGCGAAGAAAAGCAGTGGCAGGCCTGGCTGGAGGCGATGGGCTCGCCCGATTGGGGCGCGGAGCCGCGCTTTACCCGCAAGGCCGACCGCATCGCCAACTGGGATGCCCTGCACGCGCTGATGAGCGAGTGGAGCCGCCGCCACCCGAAACAATGGATCGCCGACAGGGCGCAGGCAGCGCATGTGCCGAGCTTCGCGCTGGGCGAGTTGGCGGAACAGTTTCACTCGCCGCAACTGGCGGAGCGGGGCTTCTGGCGACCAATGACCATTGCTGGCGAGCCGGTGCAGGTGCCGCAGCTACCGACCCGCCTCATCTACACAGACGCAGGTCCCAAGCCGCTTCCCCCCGGCCCGCTGCCGCTTTCCGGGGTGCGCGTTCTGGATTTCAGTTGGGTGATCGCCGGCCCGACCGCCACCCGCCACCTGGCCGCCATGGGCGCCGACGTGATCAAGGTGGAGGCGCCGGGCAAAGGCGATCCCGGCCGCGCCTCCGAACTGCATACGGTGTTGGGCCAGGCGAAACGCGCCATCGTGCTCGACCTGAAACAGCCAGAGGCGGTGGAGATCGCCAAGCGCCTCGCCGTACAATCGGACGTGCTGATCGAAAATTTCGCGACCGGCGTGATGGAGCGGTTGGGTCTGGGCGTCGCCGAGTTGCAGGCGTTGAACCCGGATCTGATCTACATCTCTGCCTCGGGCATGGGCCGCACCGGGCCGCAGGCAAAGGCGGTCGCCTACGGCACGCTGCTGCAATGCTATGCCGGGTTCGCCGGGCTGAACCGGCATCCGGAGAAGCCACCCCGCGTCGGCATGGCCTGGCTCGACCCGATGTGCGGCCTGCTGCTGCCCTTCCTGACGGCGGCCAGCCTGTGGCGGCGGGCGCAGCATGGCGGCGGCGCCCGCGCCGATGTATCGATGGTCGAAGCCATGCTCTGGACCTTGGCGGACCCGCTGCTTCTGGCGCAAACCGGTGCGCCGCCGGTGCCGCTAGGCAACGCCGATGCCGACGCCTCGCCGCACGGCGTCTATCCCGCTGCCGGCGATGACGCCTGGCTCAGCCTGGCGGTACCGGACGATGCTGCATGGCTCGCCCTCTGCGGCGCGGTCCCTGCCCTCTCGCCGTGGCGCGACCTGGGACTGGTCGAGCGAAAGGCAGAGGCAGCGGCGATCGACGCGGTGCTGGCCGAGTGGTCCGGGCCGCTCCCCGCCGAGGAGGCCGCACGGCTGTTGCAGTCCCTCGGCCTGCCCGCCGCGGCGGTCGCGTCGTCCGCGGACCTTGTCGCCTGCCAGCATTTGCAGGCCCGCGGCTTCTGGGACACCCACGGCGAGGGCGTCCTGCCCGGCCTGCCCTGGCAGACGAGCTTTCCCCGCGCCACCGCAGCCGCCCCCGGCCTAGGCGAGCACACCGAGGCGGTGCTGCAGGAGGTCCTGGACTACTCCGTAGCGGATATCGCGGCGTTGCGGCAGCGCGGCGTCTTCGGCTGACCCGAAGCCCAGACCCTACCGCGGCAAGTCGGCGGGTTTGGACCCGAGCTTTTCCTCAAAGCGCGTCTGGTATTTCGGCCAGACCTCCGGGTTGATCAGCCGCGGCGGCACCTTACCCTGGAAAATCTCGATCCACTGATCGGCGGCCCATTCGCGCATATTGGTGATCGCTTCCTCGGTGACGCCGGCGCTGTGCGGTGTCGCGATGACGTTGTCGAACTGCAGCAGCGGGTGATCCTTCGGCGTGGGCTCCTCCCACCACACATCCAGGCCCGCGCCGGCCAGTTGCCCGGCCTCCAGCGCCTGCACCAGGTCGTCCTCCTTATGGATGCCGCCGCGGGCGGTGTTGACAAAGTAGGCGGTCGGTTTCATCAGCGCGAACGCCCCAGCGTTCACCATCCCCAGGGTTTCCGAGGTGCGCGGCGTGTGTACGGTGATGTAGTCACTGGTCGAAAACAGCGTCTCGAAATCGACCTTATCCGCGCCGCGCGCCTTGCACTCCCCGGCGCTCACGTACGGATCGTAGGCAATGACCTTCATGCGGAAGGCCCGGGCGATCTCCGCCGAGCGGGTGCCGATCTGGCCGATGCCGACAATGCCCAGCGTCTTGCCAAAGATGTCGTTGCCGGTCACATGCGTGCGGTCGAAGCGGTCGGTCGTGCGCATGCCACGGTCGGCCTGGCCGATCCGCTTCGACAGGCCCAGAATCAGGCCGAAGGCGTGCTCCGCCACCGCCTCCTTGTTAGAGCCGGACTGGTTGACGACGATCACCCCCGACTCGGTGCACGCATCGACATCGATCATGTCGTAGCCGGCTCCCGTCGAGCTTACCGCCAGCAGGTTCGGCATGCGGGTGATGAAGTCGCGGTTGGTCAGATAGTCCGGCAATAGCTCGGTGCGCGGCAGGCTCTGATAGCCATGCATGGTCAACAGTTCCGGCTCGTTCGCGGCATAGCCGCTCGCCTGCTGCAGATGCCGCAAGTCGATGACGTCGCTGGCGTTCAGAGTGTCGATGGCATTGCCGGCCATCCATTTGTCGAAGATGACCAATTTGGCGATGTTGGCAGTCATGGCGCGTTGTCCCTGCATGGAAATAGGTATGTGATGACGCTATTCTAGCCTAAGCCCGCGGTCGATGGGCAGGCCCGGATCGCGTGGAGGCTATCGGTCCCAGGGCAGGCCGATCCGGTCGCCGAGGCTGATGCCGAGCCGCTCGGCCGTGCCGGCGGACAATTCCAGCACCGCGGCCACCGGTTTGCGGGTGCCGCGCAGCCGGCGGGAAAACGGCACGGCCTCGTGCTCGATATGGACAATAGAGCCGTCCGCGTCGGCGAACAGTATGTCGAGCGCCCCCGGCGTGTTGTCCATCCAGAAGAACGCCGGGCCTGCCGGACGCATGTCGAACAGCATGCCGCGGCCATCCTCAAGGCGAGGCCGGCCCATCAGGCCGCAGGCCTTCTCCAACTCCGTCGCCGCGACCTCCACGGTCAGGGGGTAGGCGGTATCTTTTACCTGCAACACGATGGTCGCCGTGGGCAAGGGCGGCTGCGGAAACTGACTGCACGCCTGCGCCCGCGCCGCGACCAGGCCTGTCGTCAAGATCGCCGCCCATAGCCCCAGAACCAGCATTCGCACAATATCCCTCCTCAGTCTGCGTTGCGTACTCTCATGTGGTCTGTATTGCCTCGTCCCCGCCAGATCGCCAATATGCAGGGCAAATACCATGCGGAGATACATCAAATGCGCAACGACTATCAGCATATCAACGTCGATCCTATCGCCGGTTCCCTGGGTGCGGAGATCGGCAATGTCGATCTTGCCGCCGACAATCCCGATAGCCTCTACGCCGAAATCCATCGCGCCTTGCTGGAAAACCTGGTGATTTTCTTTCGCGATCAGAAGATCACGCCGGAGCAGCAATTGGGTTTCGCGCGGCGCTGGGGCGACCTGCACCGGCATCCCTTCATGAAGGGCATGGACGATTATCCGGACATGCTGGAGATCAAGAAGCTGCCGACCGACAAGCGCAACTTCGGCGGCGGCTGGCACTCCGACCAGATGTTTGCGCCGGCGCCGGCGATGGGCACTATCCTCTACGCCAAGCAGACGCCGCCCGCCGGTGGCGATACGCTGTTTGCCAACATGTACGATGCCTATGAGGCGTTGTCCGACGGCATGAAGATGATGATCGGCAATCTGAAGGCGGTGTCATCTGGCGACAACTTCAAGTCGGCCGGCGGTAAGTCCCGCAAGGAGGTCTCCGGCGACAACAAGAGCATGACCGTCGTCGATCCGCCGAAGGAGGCGAAGACGATCAACGCCCATCCCGTCGTGCGCACCCACCCGGAAACCGGCCGCAAAGCGCTCTATACCGGCGGTCACTGGCGGCATTTCGAAGGCATGACCGAGGCCGAGAGCGAGCCGCTGATGGCGTTCCTGCGCGAGCACTCGACCCGGCCGGAATTCACCTGCCGCTTCCGGTGGCAGCCCGGCTCCATCGCCTTTTGGGACAACCGCTGCACCCAGCATTTCGCCATCGACGACTATCCGGCCGAGACCCGGATCATGCACCGCATCACCGTTTGCGGCGACGTGCCGTTCTAAGCTGGAACCGCCGCCCTCACGGTTTGGTACGAAACCTCTGCGCCTAGTGCAGAGGGGAGGCGCGATTTGCGCATGGCATTGCCGATTGAAAGTGTAACCCCGGACATGGTATAGAGGCATACCTTCACCTAGGTTACGGTTTTACGATTGCCCATGGATGATGATGAAATCCTATTTGCGGTCCTGGTCTCGGACGTAGCGCGTCTGTTGCGGACCGAGTTGGATCGGCGTGGCCGCGACGCGGGGCTGACGCGCTCGCAATGGCTGGCATTGTCGCGCCTGGCCCGCTTTCCGGGCGTCAGCCTCTCCAGCCTGGCGGAGATGCTGGAGATGGAGAAGGCGCCGGCCGGACGCCTGATCGACCGGTTGGAGGAAGGCGGCTGGGTGCGCCGCGAACCGGACCCCGATGACCGCCGCATCAAACGCCTCTATCCAACCGCGGCGGCGGAAGCCGTCTACAAGAAAATGCGCCGCATAGCGCGCGAAACGATGGTCGAGGCCTTTGTCGGCCTGACCGCGGAGGAGCACGACGAGGCTTGCACCGTACTGGCGACCGTGAAGACGCGCCTGCAGGAGATGACCGGTCAGCCGGCCAACGGCAACGGCGCGGGCAACGGTCACAGCCGGATCACCCAACGCCTTGAGGTGACGCTCTATGACTGATCGTAAGTCGCGGACATTTCTGCTACGGGCCATCTTGCTCATCGTCATTCCGATGATCGCTGTCTCCATCGGCATCTATTTCTACCTGATCGGCGGCCGCTATATCACGACGGACAACGCTTACGTCAAAGCCGACATCGTGCAGATCAGCGCCGATGTCCAGGGCCGTGTGACCAACGTGGCCGTGCGCGACCACCAGACGGTACAAAAAGGTGAGTTGTTGTTCCGTATCGATTCCGCACCGATAGAGATCGCGGTGTCTCGGGCCGAGGCGGAGATGGGCATGGTCTTCACCGAGGTCGAAACCATGCGGGCCGAGTATGAGGAGGCGAAGTCGAGGCTCGGCGAAATCGATGCCCGCATCGCCTTTCTGGAGCGCCAGATGGCGCGGCAGCAAAAGCTGCGCAAGCGGGGCATTACCACCAGCGACGCGTTGGACCGGGCCGCATCCGATCTGGCCATCGAACGGCAAAAGAAGCTGGTGGCCCAGCAAACCATGCGCCGCCTGCTGACCGCGCTCGGCGGCGACCCACAGATGGACGCGCGCACGCATCCGATATTTCTGGAAAAGGCGACGATGCTGCGCGACGCCAAGCTGGATCTATCACGCTCCGCCGTTTATGCGCCGACCTCCGGCGTCATCACCAATATGAAACTGCAGGTGGGCGAGTTCGTCGAGGAGGGCAAGCCGGTGTTCTCGCTGATCTCCACCAGCCAACCCTGGATCGAGGCGAACCTGAAAGAAACCGATCTGACCAACATCAGAGTCGGCCAGCGGGCGACCGTCGTCATTGACGCCTATCCCGACAGGACGTTCGAGGCCGCCGTCGAAAGCATCTCGCCTGCCACCGGCGCCGAATTCGCAGTGCTGCCGCCCCAGAACGCCACAGGCAACTGGGTCAAAGTCGTGCAGCGACTGCCGGTCAAACTGCGCATGGTCGATCAGAACCAAGACGAGGCACCGTTGCGCGCCGGCATGACGGTCAGCGTTCGCATCGACACTGAACACACCAAGCCGGCCCTGCTGGCCTTGCAGCGCACATTCGGCGGCAAAGCGCTGGCGGCGGACTGAAGGCGTAGCGGGTAGCGGCGCGTGCAGGAGATTTGGACCAGGCTGCGCGCGCGGGCGCAGGTGTTCCTGGGCCGGCTGTATGAGCATGGCCGCTGACTGCCTGACGGCCGGCGCGCAAAAGCCGTGCTCTGTTGATAGAATGTGTATAAGATTCGGCGGTACGTTCGCTGTGTAATGCGAGCGCTGGGAAATCGCCTATGACCGCCTGTGCCGACCCGCTGGATACCGCCGCCACCGCTGCCGCCCGCCATGGCGACCGTCCGGCGGCGCTGCTGGAGATCCTGCTCGATGTGCAGGCAGCGCTGGGCCATGTGCCGGAAGCGGTGCTGCCGGTCATCGCCAAACGCCTGAATATCGCCAGGGCGGAGGTGCATGGCGTGCTAAGCTTCTACCACGACTTCCGCACCGAACCGCCGCCACCGGTGGTGGTGAAACTCTGCCGGGCGGAGGCGTGTCAGGCGATGGGAGTGGAGCGGTTGGCTGGCGAAGTCGAGGCGGAAGTCGGCGACGATGAGAGTGTCGTCGTCGAGGCGGTCTATTGCCTGGGCAATTGCGCGCTGGCGCCGGCGGCGATGGTGAACGGGCGGCTGGTGGGTCGCCTGACGGTGGAGCGCCTGCTGGCGGCGATCCGGGAGGCAGAGGCATGAGCATCCGCATTTATGTCCCGCGAGACTCGGCGGCGCGGTCTGTCGGTGCCGACGATGTCGCCGAGGCTATGACTCGAGAAGCCTCAACTCGCGAAGTTGATTTGGAAATTATACGCAACGGCTCTCGCGGTCTGTTCTGGCTGGAACCTTTGATCGAGGTCGAGACTAAGCGCGGGCGCGTCGCCTACGGCCCTGTCACAGAGGAAGATGTCGCCTCCCTGTTCGATGCAGGCTTCACGGAGGGCGGCGAGCATCCGCTCAGCCTCGGTCAGACTGAGGCCATCCCCTACCTCGCCCGGCAGCAACGCCTGACCTTCGCCCATCTTGGCATAGGCCATCCGCTGGACCTTGAGGGATACGAGGCGCGCGGCGGGATGGCAGGACTGAAGGCGGCGCTCGCCCTGACGCCGCAGGACATCTGCGCGGCGGTGACCGCCTCCGGCCTGCGCGGCCGCGGCGGCGCGGGCTTCCCCGCCGGCATCAAGTGGCAGACGGTGCTCGACCAGCCAGCCGGCCGGAAATGGATTGCCTGTAACGCGGACGAAGGCGACAGCGGCACCTTTGCCGACCGGCTTCTGATGGAGGGCGACCCGTTCGCTTTGCTGGAGGGCATGGCGATTGCCGGCCTGGCGACCGGTGCGGCAGACGGTGTCATCTACATCCGCTCCGAATACCCGGCCGCCATCGAAACCATGCGCGAGGCCATCGCGGTTATGGAAGCTGCTGGCTGGCTGGGCGACGATGTCGGCGGCTCGGGCACGGCGTTCCGCATCGTCATCCGCCGTGGTGCCGGTGCCTATATCTGCGGCGAGGAAAGCGCGATGCTGAACTCGCTGGAGGGCAAACGCGGCACGGCCAGGGCCAAGCCGCCGATCCCGGCCATCGCCGGCCTGCATGGCCTGTCGACCGTGGTCAACAACGTGCTGACGCTCGCGACCGTGCCGGCGATCCTGGCCAAGGGTGCGGACTGGTACAAGGGCTTTGGCCAGGGGCGCTCTGTCGGGACGCAGCCGTTTCAACTGGCCGGAAACATCAAACGTGGTGGGCTGGTCGAGGTGCCGTTCGGCGTCACCTTGCGCGCGTTGGTCGAGGATTTTGGCGGCGGCACCGCCTCCGGTCGGCCCCTACGCGCCGTGCAAATCGGCGGGCCGCTGGGGGCCTACGCGGCCGGCGATCAGTTAGACCTGCTCATGACCTATGAGGCGCTGGCCGAGGCCGGCCTGATGCTGGGGCATGGTGGGATTGTCGTGTTCGACGATACCGTCGATATGGCCCACATGGCCCGCTTCGCCTTCGATTTCTGCGCCATCGAGAGTTGCGGCAAGTGCACCCCCTGCCGGGTTGGCGCGGTGCGCGGGCGCGAGACGATGGAGAAGATCATGCGCGGCGAGGATGTTTCTGCTAACCTGGCGCTGATTGAGGACTTGGCGGAGGTGATGCGCGACGGCTCACTCTGTGCCATGGGCGGGCTGACACCGAACCCGGTGCTCTCCGCCATCGAGAAATTCCCGGAGGATTTTCGGCGATGAGGCCGTCATTGCGAGGCCACGGCACCCCTCCCGCCGTCATTGCGAGAAGCCGAAGGCGACGAAGCAACCCAGGCAAATGTGGCCGCTCGACATCCGGCATCGCTGGGTTGCCGCGTCGCCCCGCCGCTTCGCTATGGCGCTCCTCGCAATGACGCCAGGAAGAAAAGGAGCGAAACCATGATCCTGCTCCGCGAACCCGACTATGGCACCCCGGCCAAAACTGGCGCTTCGGTCTCTCTCTGGATCGACGGCGCGCAAGTCAGCGTGCCCGCCGGCACCAGCGTCATGCGTGCCGCCTCCCTGGCCGACCGGCAGGTGCCGAAGCTGTGCTCGACGGACAGCGTCGAGGCCTGGGGCTCCTGCCGCATGTGCCTGGTGGAGATTGAGGGCGTCAAGGGCACGCCCGCCTCCTGCACCACGCCGGTGCGGGACGGCATGAAAGTCACCACGCAGAACGACCGGCTGGCTAAATTGCGGCGTGGGGTGATGGAGCTGTATATCTCAGACCACCCACTCGACTGCCTGACCTGTGCCGCCAACGGCGATTGTGAGTTGCAGGACATGGCGGGCGAGGTCGGTTTGCGCGAGGTGCGCTATGGCATGGATGGCGAGAACCATTTCGATACCGCCAGCGCTGTCGCGGTGGATCAGAGCAACCCCTATTTCCAGTACGACCCGGCCAAATGCATCGTCTGCTCGCGCTGTGTGCGGGCGTGCGAGGAGGTGCAGGGCACCTTCGCGCTGACCATTGAGGGCCGCGGCTTTGAGAGCCGGGTCTCGGCTGGCATCGCGTCGGATGATTTCTTCTCCTCCGACTGCGTTTCGTGCGGCGCGTGCGTGCAGGCCTGCCCGACTGCGACCCTGGTGGAAAAATCCGTGGTCGAGCATGGCACGCCCAGCCGCACGGTGCTGACCACATGCGCCTATTGCGGCGTCGGCTGCTCGTTCAAGGCAGAGTTGCAGGGCGAAAAGGTCGTGCGCATGGTGCCGCACAAGGATGGCGGCGCGAACGAAGGCCATTCCTGCGTCAAAGGCCGCTTCGCCTTCGGCTATGCGACGCACAGCGACCGGGTGACGACGCCGATGGTGCGCGACGCAATCACCGATGCCTGGCGTCCAGTGTCTTGGGACGAGGCCATCGCCTTCGCCGCCGAGCGGTTCCAGGCGATCCAGGCGGCGCATGGCCAGGGCGCTATCGGCGGCATCACCTCGTCGCGCTGCACCAATGAGGAGGTCTATGTCGTCCAGAAGATGATCCGGGCCGCCTTCGGCAACAACAATGTCGATACCTGCGCCCGCGTCTGCCACTCGCCGACCGGCTATGGCCTGAAGCAGACTTTCGGCACGTCGGCCGGCACCCAGAACTTCAAGTCGGTAGAGAGCGCCGACGTCATCCTGCTGATCGGCGCAAACCCGACCGATGCGCACCCGGTCTTCGCCTCCCGCATGAAGAAGCGGCTGCGCGAGGGCGCGCAGATTATCGTCTGTGACCCGCGCCGCATCGATCTGGTCGAAAGCCCGCATGTGAAGGCTGCCTACCACCTGCAATTGCGGCCCGGCACCAATGTTGCGCTGATGAATGCCATCGGCCATGTGATCGTGACCGAGGGCCTGGTGGACGAGGCGTTTGTCGCTGAGCGCTGCGACGACGACTCCTTCGCCCGCTGGCGCGCCTTCATTGCACAGGAGCGTAACAGCCCGGAAACGCTGGCGCCAGCCATTGGCGTTGACGCTGACCTGTTGCGGCAAGCGGCTAGACTTTACGCCACTGGCGGCAACGGCGCGATCTATTACGGGCTGGGCGTGACCGAGCACTCCCAGGGCTCGACCATGGTCATGGCCATGGCCAATCTGGCGATGGCGACCGGCAATATCGGGCGCGAGGGCGTTGGCATCAATCCGCTGCGCGGGCAGAACAATGTGCAGGGCTCGTGCGATATGGGCAGCTTTCCGCACGAACTGCCGGGCTATCGGCATGTGGGCGACGACGCTGTGCGGGCCGAGTTTGAGCTGGACTGGGGCGTCTCGCTGCGGCCAGAGCCGGGCCTGCGCATCCCGAACATGTTCGCGTCTGCCATCGACGGCAGCTTCCGCGGCCTGTTCGTGCAGGGTGAAGATATCGCCCAGTCCGACCCGAACACGGTGCACGTGCAGGCGGCGTTGGCGGCGATGGATTGCATCGTCGTGCAGGACCTGTTCCTGAATGAGACCGCGGCCTATGCCCATGTGTTTCTGCCGGGCACGTCATTCCTGGAAAAGGACGGCACCTTCACCAATGCGGAGCGCCGTATCAACCGGGTGCGCCCGGTCATGCCGGCGGCGTGCGGCCTGGCGGAATGGCAGGTGGCCTGCCGGCTGGCCGCTGCCATGGGCTATGCAATGGACTATGCCAATGCGGCGGCGATCATGGCGGAGATCGCGCGCCTCACCCCCACCTTCGCCGGCGTCAGCCATGCCAGGCTCGACCGTGACGGCTCGCTGCAATGGCCGGTGAACGACCAGCACCCCGATGGCGCGCCGATCATGCATGTCGGCGGCTTTGTCCGTGGCAAGGGTCAGTTCATGCTGACCGAGTATGTGCCAACGGACGAGCGGGTCGGGCGCAAGTTTCCGCTGCTGCTGACCACCGGGCGAATCCTCAGCCAGTACAATGTCGGCCAGCAGACCCGCCGCACCGAGAACACGCGCTGGCATCTGGAAGACGTGCTGGAAATCCACCCGCACGATGCGGAGGAGCGCGGTATTGCCGACGGCGACATCGTCCGCATCGCCAGCCGCATCGGCGAGACCACGCTGCGGGCCGATATCACCGACCGGGTGCCACAGGGCGTGGTCTACACCACCTTCCACCACCCGCTGACCGGCGCGAATGTGATTACCACCGAGTATTCCGATTGGGCCACCAACTGTCCGGAATACAAGGTGACGGCGGTGCAGATTGCACCAACCAACCACTCGTCCGCCTGGCAGGTGGAGCAGATGGCGATGCGGCGCTCCCACTTCCAGATTGCCGAGACGGCAGCGGAATAGGCCCGTCCTGTGCAGATTCACCGGGTCCAGAACCCCACACCGGATGTTTCGCCTCTCGCCGAGGGCGTGCTGATGGGAGACGGCGGTTCGGACGTTGTGGCCTGGCAGGTGGCGGAGGAAACACCCGTCGCCGTGCTGCTGAACGGCGAGAACTTCGCCGTGATGATGCTGACCCCGGCGGATATCGAGGATTTCGCCATCGGCTTCGCCCTGACCGAGGGCATCGTGCGCACGGTGGCGGAGATCGAGAGCCTGCGCATTGGCGAGGCTGCGGATGGCCTGATCGCGAACCTTTCGGTCGCGCCGGCGCGGCTGGCGGCGGTGCAGGACCGGCGGCGCACCTTGGCCGGGCGGGCCGGATGTGGCATTTGCGGCGCGCAGACGATTGCCGCCGTGCTGCCGCGGCCCAGGCGGGTGATGGGCGAGGTGCCGAGTTTCGATGCGCTCACCCGGGCATTCGCGGCTCTGCCCGGCGCACAGGAGATGAACCGGGCGAACCACACGACTCACGCGGCCGCGTTCTGCTCGCTCGCCGGCGATATTCTGGTGTTGCGCGAGGATATTGGCCGCCACAACGCCCTCGACAAACTGGCCGGCGCGCTGGCACGGGAGGGGCGGGATGCGGGCGGCGGTTTTGTGCTGTTGTCGAGCCGGGTTAGCGTCGAGATGGTACAGAAGGCCGCCGCCATCGCAGCGCCGGCGCTGGCCGCCGTCTCCGCCCCCAGCGCTCTCGCCCTGCGTGTGGCTGGACAGGCCGGCATGACCGTGTTTGCGCGGACACCGGCGGGCGTCATGATGTTTCCGCCAGGGAGCGAGTAGTAATGCCAGCAGAGCTTGTCCGCATGGCCAACCAGATCGCCGCCAACTTCCACGCCTATCCTGAGGATGAGGCCGTCGCCGGCGTCGCCATGCACCTGCAATCCTTCTGGGAGCCACGCATGCTGGCCGACCTGAAGGCCGCCGTTGCCGAGGGGCGGGCGGAGGGCTTGGATCCACTGGCAGAACAAGCGCTCACACAGCATAATGTTTCCCGGCCGAACCGGCGGTGAGAGCCGGGATCGCTTGGCGAGTGCGAACACGGGCGGGGGCGGTGTTCGCGAGATAGAGCGGCCCCGGGTCTGCGCTACGCTCCGCCCGGGGAACATTGGTGGTTGGGGGTTGTATCGAAGAGGCCGGAGTTGTGTGGCATTGGGTGGAGGGTGCAATCCTCCCGGTTGTGCGCACGCTCACACAGCATAGTGTTTCCCGGCCGAACCGGCGGTGAGAGCCGGGATCGCTTGGCGAGTGCGAACAC
>CAXBDI010000029.1:0-38571 GCA_963974445.1 uncultured Alphaproteobacteria bacterium | reverse complement strand
ATGGCTCGCCGTCGGATGACACCCGGGCATGTGCGCCTTTTTCAACAGGCTGCTATGGCGCAGTCATAGAGCGTCATGTCCAGATACTGACCCTGGCCGGAGGCGTTGCGCTCGTACAGGGCCATCAGGATGGCGATGGCGGCGTTCAGGCCGGTGCCCATGTCGACCATCGGTGTGCCGACCCGGGTTGGGCCGCTGGTCGGTGTGCCGTTGACGCTGGCCATGCCGCTGACCGCCTGCACCACGGCGTCATAGCCCGGATCGCCACCCATCGGCCCGGTCGCGCCGTAGCCGGAGATGCGGCAGTGAATCAGGGCCGGGAAGCGCTTCGACAACACCTCCTCATAGCCGAGGCCCCATTTCTCCATCTGGCCGGGCTTGAAGTTCTCGATCACCACGTCGGCGCCGTCGAGCAGCCGCAGCAGCAACTCCTTGCCTGCCGGCTTCGACAGGTCGAGGCCGAGCGAGCGCTTGTTGCGGTTCACCCCCATGAAGTAGGCGGCCATGTTGCTGGCCGGGTCATCGTTCAGGAAGGGCGGACCCCAGTCGCGGGTCTCGTCGCCCATCGGCGGCTCGATCTTGATAATGTCCGCGCCGTGGTCGCCCAGGATCATCGTGCAGTACGGTCCGCCCAACACACGTGTCAGGTCGATCACCTTCAGGCCAGCCAGCGCGCCGGTGGCGGGGGCGTCGGGGCCGTCGAAATTCATGGGCGCGTCGGACATGGGGAGCTCGCTTGGCTAATGGTAAGGACGGTCAGGAGACTTCATGCACCGGCAGCAAGGTGTGAACAAGCCCATAGGCCAGTAAGGGCGGCCGGCCTACACTTGCCGGCGAGCAATGGCGTCGTCGTCTGACATGAGGAGCCGGTCCCTATGGCGAACAATATGCGCGATATCAACTTTGCGACCTTCAACCTGTTCAACCTGCAACTGCCCGGTAAGGCGATGTATCCGGGCGGCAAACGGTATTCCGAGGAGGATTACCGGGCCAAGATCGTCTGGTCCGCCGCTGCCCTGCGCCTGCTGGATGCGGACGTCGTGGCTTTCCAGGAATTGTGGTCGCCGGAGGCCCTGCACGACGTCTTCGCCGAGGCGAAATTGAGCGATGAATATACGCTGGCTTTTATCTTAGAGGGCGGCTGGGACGGCATCGCCGTGGCCGCCGCAGTGCGCAAGCCTTGGGCGATCACGGCGCACAAGCGGCATAAGCAGTTCCCGGAGGGCTTTCGCCTGAAGAAGCGCAAGCGGTCGATGGCGGGTTTGCAGGCCGACCCGCCGCAAGCCGATCTGGAGGCACCGGAAGACCCTGGTACCGTGCCGAGCCATGAGGACGAAGAGATCAAGGTCAAAATCTCGGAATTCTCCCGCTCGGTGCTGCAGGTCACCGTCGCCCACACGCGGGCGCAAGAGGTGCCGCCGATCGAGGTGTTTTGCACGCACCTGAAATCGAAGCTCGGCACGCGGCTCGACAATTTCGAGTACCGCGACCCGAAGATCCGCCCGCACCGCGATGCTTTGGGCGCCGCCCTCTCCACCATCCGGCGCACGGCGGAGGCGACGGCCCTGCGGATCATCCTGAACGAGACCATGGCGGGCACCGATGTGCCGACCGTGGTGCTGGGGGACCTGAACGACGGCCAATTGTCGAACACCACCAACATCCTGACCGATCAGCCCAGCTATCGCTTTTACGAGGGCAGCCGGGCGGCGAAGAGGAACGATGATGGCCTCTATGCGGCGGTCACGTTGCAGCAAATCCGCAGTCTGAGCGATGTCTACTACACCCACGAGTTCAAGAATCACCGCGAGGTGTTGGACCATTGCCTGGTGTCGGAACAGTTCTATGACCATAGCGAGCGGCGGCGCTGGGCGTTCCATGAGATGAAAATCTGGAACGATTTTGTCGAGGACCCTTATAGCGTCAGCACCGATCACGGCATCGTCCGCGTGGAGTTCGACTGGCTGCCGGCGCCGGAAGTTCGCACCGCCTGAGCGTTGGGCTTGCCTTCGCCGGCGCATCTGGCGACAGTGCCGCTCTCCGAATAGAATGAAGAGTTGGCATGAGCCGTTTGATCATCGGCATTTCCGGCGCATCCGGCGTCATCTACGGCGTGCGCTTGCTGGAGCTGCTGCGAGAAACGCCGGTGGAAACCCACCTGGTAATGACCCGCTCCGCCCAGATCACGCTCGCCTATGAGACCGACTACAAGGTGGCCGACGTGCAGGCGCTGGCCGACCATCACTATGGCGCGGACGATATCGCCGCCGCCATTTCCAGCGGCTCGTTTCGCACCATGGGCATGGTGGTCGCGCCGTGTTCCATGCGCTCGCTGGCGGAGATCGCCTATGGCATGACCACCCATCTGCTGACTCGAGCCGCGGACGTGGTGCTGAAGGAGCGGCGGCGGCTGGTGTTGTTGCCGCGCGAGACACCGCTGCACCTCGGCCATCTGCGGGCGATGGTTGGGGCGACCGAGGCAGGTGCGGTGATCGCGCCGCCGGTGCCGGCCTTCTACGCCAAGCCGCAGAGCATTGGGGATATGGTCGACTACACGCTGGCCCGAACCCTGGACCTGTTCGATCTCGACCTGGATTTGCCTGCGCTCAACCGCTGGAAAGGCGGCTGATCCGCGTGTCCGATCCAAAACCCACATTGCACATGATCAAGCTGTCGGTCGGCACCGAGACCATCGAGGGCCTGGCCCGCTGGCAGGATTATCGCCGTGCGGAGACCGGCAGCGATTACAACCGCCACCTGACCCGTAACTTCCCCCGTCGCGCCCAGGAAATCCTGGAGAGCGGCGGCTCGATGTATTGGGTGATCAAGGGGGTGATCCTGGCCCGCCAGCGCATACACGCCTTCGAAGCGCGGGAGAATGACGAGGGCGAGCGGCGCTGCGCCATCGTGCTGGAGCAGGAGTTGATCCCGACCGCACCGCGCGCCCACCGGCCATTCCAGGGCTGGCGCTACTTCAAGCCGGAGGACGCGCCGCCAGACCTCGCCGACACCGACACAGACGCCCTGCCGCCGGAGTTGGCGGAGGAGTTGCGGCTGTTGGGGCTGCTGTGAACGGGAGAGCGCAGACCGCGTTCCGGCAGGTGTATGGTCGAGCCACGGAACTTGTTCCAGTTGCGCACGTCCAGGTTCACGAACAGCGGCGGCTCTACGAATTGGGCTGTGAAGCTGCTGCGGGAAAAACGGTAGCGCATATAGCCGAGGCGGGCCACACCGGGCAGTCCCTTGCGCGCTCCCATCAGAAACGACGTCGCCGGCGCCCAGATCAGCCGGGTCTCGCCGATGCGCTGGCGGCGGTAGCGGTGCAAATGGCCGCTGCCGACCAGCGCGACGCTGTGTTGCTCGCACAATGCCATCACCCGTCGCCGGCCCTGCGGAAAGAGCGCGGTCAGCATCCGCCCGGTGCTATCCGGGTCGCGCACGAACAGGGGTTTGTGCAGCCAGATCGCCAAACGGCGGTCGCCCGCATCGGCCAGGGCTGCCTCCAGAAACGCCCACTGCTCCGGCTCGTTCGGCAAGCCGCTGTCGATCAGTTGGGCGTTCAGGCCGATGAAGCGCCAGTTGGCCAGGTCTTCCGCCCACCAATCCGCGTCCACAGTGTCGATAAACCGCTGGCGCAGCGGCTCGGTCAGCGGGTGGTTGTTGCGCTCGTCCGGCGGCGTGTCGCCGGCGTCGTGATTGCCGGGAATGGCGCGCCACGGTACCGGCAGGCGGGCGAGTTGCTGGCAGGCAAACTCGAACTCCCAGTCCCGGTCCGGGCCGTTCACGCAGACGTCGCCGGTGACGAAGATGAAGTCCGGCGGGTCGGCCTGCATTTCGTCGATGAACACGTCGTAATTGTCCTGAAACCAGGCGTGGGTCGGCGACAGGTGCAGGTCCGAGACCTGAACGATATCCAGCATGTCGATGCTGCCTCTTTTTACGCGCCGGCGGCCTTCGCTCCAGCCGCCTCCTGGCCGAGGATGGACTGCGCGGCGCTGGCGGCTTCGTCGGGCGACACCGGCCCATGCGTGCCCTCCACCTGGATGCGCCGGCGGGCGAATTCGATGCCGTTCTCATGGAACAACCGTTGGATGTTCAGGTTGACATAGCGGCGTAGCAGGAATTGCTGGCGCGGTTTGCAGGTGAACTTGGTGCGCACCACCATGCCCGCCTCTTCGATTCGGGTGACGCCCTGGCTTTTCATCGGTTCGATGAACAGGTGGCCATAGTCGGGGTTGGCGAGCATCTCCTGCCCCAATTTCTTGATCAGCTTGCGGACTTTCTCGATATCGGTATCGAACGGCACCAGGAAATCCTGTTTGTAGATGACCCAGTCGCGGCTGTAGTTGGTGATGTGGCGCAACTCGCCAAAGGGAATGGTCTGCACCATGCCGCGGTGGTGGCGCAACTGCATGGAGCGAACCGAAATCTTTTCCACTTCTCCGCGCAACTCGCCAATCTCCAGGTATTCGCCGACGCGGAAGGCATCGTCGATCAGGAAGAACACGCCGCTAACCACATCGCGCACCAGCGCCTGGGCACCGAAACCGATAGCCAGGCCGATGACGCCCGCGCCAGCCAGCAGAGGCCCGATATCGACGCCGATCGCCGACAGGATCATCAGGGCTGCCACCGCAATCGTCACCACCAGAACCGTGGCGCGGAACAGCGGCAGCAGGGTTTGCGCCCGGGTGCCGATGATCGCAGTGCCGCCTTCACCCTCGCCCAAGCCGTCGGTATCGGCGTTGGCGAGCGCCGTCTCCCGCTCTCGTTCGATCCAGCGATCGACCCAGTCGCTGAACAGGGTCCAGAATGCCGCCGCGGCGACGGTTGCGAGAACGACATTCCCCAAGGCGTTGACAATCGCCGACCCGATAGGGGTCGAAAGCAGTGCAAACAATGGCACGCCCGCGCCTTGCAGAAAGAACGCGCCGGCCAGAAGCAACACCAGCGTTATGAAGATCCGGCGGATCGTCCCTGCGACGCGGCCGCGCGCGTCGTCTGTGTCGTTCCTCGGGTTGAGCCAGCGCCGCAGCGTTGCGTCGATGACCGGCACCCAAAGGAACAGCACGAAGGCAAGCAGGGTAGCCATGCTGGCCTGCCGCGCGCCCAAAACGGCGTTCAGGATCCAGAAGACACTGCACAACGCCAGAACCGCGATGCCGAGCCACGGCCACACGGTCAGGATCGGCCGTCCTGGCGCATCGACCCTGGCGGTCAACAGAAAGACCAAGGCAATCAGGATAGAAACCATGGTCACCGCCAGTCGCAAGATCGCCACCAGCTCTTCGCCGCCACTCAGAAGTTGAACCAGTCCGACGCTCGACCGGGTAAAGCTAAAGATCAAAGCGATCACTACCGCCAGGGCCACGGCACGCACCGCCGTGCGGTCGTCCATGACGAACAGCCGGTGCTGCGGCGCCAGGGGCGCGAAGATGAAGCGGGCGGCGACCCATACGACCAGCGTCGCTGCGACAACGCTTGCGTAAGCCTCGGTGAACAAGCGCATCGGATCGTTGGCTTCGAATATCGCGAACGATACGGCGGCTGCGACCAAAGTAAAGGCGACGATGCCGACCAGGTCCATGACAAGCCGTGTCCCCAGCAGAGCGAGTTTCACCGGCCAGCTTTCCGTCGTTTGATCCAGCCAACGGTGGCAAACCCGCCGGCTTACGCGATGCACCAGCAGGCCGGCTAATCCACCGGCGGCAATCATCGCCAGCAGTGCCAGCAGACCCGTCTGCATAGAGGATAAGTTGGTCAGCAGCAGGTGCATGAAGGCCAGACGTTCCGGCAAGGCGTCCCAGGCATTCTTGATCGCCTCAAAACGGCCGCCCAGCATGGCCGTCGCCATCCGCCGTTGGGTCAGTAACGCCGCGAACTCGTTCTGGGAGTCGGTTTCGGCGGCGGCTTTGGCGCTTGCAGCCTTTGATTTCAATTCCGCCAGCAGGACCGCCCGCACCTCTTGGTCGCTGAGCGGCGCCACGAAGGCATCGACCTCTCCCAGACCTAGATCGGCAGGCGCCAGCAATGGTTGAGGATCGGCAACGCTTTGACCCGATTGCTCCAACTGCTGCAAGACTGCGGGCGATGCCGCATTGGTAGCGGCGCTGCCGCCAATGGCGAAGACCAGAACACAGGCGAGGAAAATGAAGCATTTCATAGCGGCTCCTCCCGCTCGGTTGCCCGCGGGGCTAGAGCGTCTTGTAGCGCATCGCCCAGAAAATTCACGGCTATTACGGTAAGGAAGATGGCGAGGCCGGGATAGACCGACAGCATTGGCGCCTGCCAGACCAACTCCTGCGCGCCGGTCAGCATGTTGCCCCAGCTCGGTGTTGGCGGCTGAATGCCGAGGCCGAGGAAACTGAGCGCGCTCTCGAACAGGATCACCTGGCCCATGGCGAGCGTCGTCGCCACGATCAAAGGGCCGCTCACATTCGGCAGGATATGGCGCAGGGCGATGGCAACAGGCGAAACGCCGAGCGCCCTCGCGGCCTGCACATAGCCCTGGGCGCGGGCCGCCAGAGTAGCGCCGCGCACCAGCCGTGCCGGCGTCGTCCATCCCACCGCGGCTACGATGACGATGATGCGCATCAAGCCGAAAGTCTCCTCCTCCGCCCACTCGCCGAGGCCGAGCTTGGCCGGGTCGACCGCCACCAGCACGATCAGCAACGGCAGCAGCGGCAGCGCGATGACGCCGTCGACCAGCCGCATCAGCAGGCTGTCGAGCCAGCCGCCCAGATAGCCTGCGGCGAGCCCGACCAGAGTGCCGATGCTGGCGGCCACCAGCGCCGCGACCAGCGCGACGCTCAGCGAGACCTGGCCGCCCGCCAGCAGCCGCATCAGCACGTCGCGGCCCAGATCGTCCTGGCCGAGGGGGTGCTGCGGGCTCGGCGGGGCGTATTGACCGAACAGATCGACCGCATCCGGATCAATGTCGAGCGCCGCGGCCAGCCACCCGGCGCTGGCGCATACTGCGACCAGCAGGCTCAGCACCACCAGCCCGGCCAGGCCGAAGCGATGCCGGCGGAAGCGCTGCCAGGCGCGGGCGCTCACCCGCATGACCGCCGTGCCTCAAGCATCGGAGAGCGCGGCGAAGGTTACGCGCGGGTCGATGGCGGCATAGGCGATGTCGGCGGCCAGATTGGCCGCCAGGGTCAGGCCGGTGCCGAACAGCAGTGCGACCAGGGCGAGGTTGTAGTCATTGCCCATGACGGCATCGAACAGCAGCTTGCCCATGCCGGGATAGCCGAACATCATCTCGACAAGCAACGCGCCGCTGAACAGGCCGCCGACGTCCAGCGCCAGGATCGAGACCACCGGAATCATCGCGTTGCGCAGGGCATGCCGCCAGATTACACCGAACTCGCTCAACCCCTTGGCGCGGGCCGTGCGGATGTGATCGGCGCTCAGCGCCTCGCGCATGGCGGCGCGCATATAGCGGGTGATGCCGCCCGCCTGCAGCAGGCCCAGAGTCAGGATCGGCAGCACCAGATGGTAGAGTTGCGGCCCCAGACCCGGCTCCAGCGCGACCGCGCTGGCCGGGAACCATTGCAGGTTGACCGCGAAGGCCAGGATCAGCAACAGCGCCAGCCAGAACGCCGGCATGGCGACGCCAGCAAAGCAGATCAGGTTGACGATATAGTCGAGGCGCGAATGCGGCCTGGCGCCGGCGATCATCCCGGCGGGCAGGCCGATGACGATGGCGACGAAGAAGCTGCCGCCCATCAGGATCACCGTGCGCCCGAGCGGCTCGACCAAAGCGCTGGTCACCGGCTGGGCGAACAGACGCGAATAGCCGAACTGGCCCTGCACCGCTTGAATCACCCAGGCCCAATAGCGTTGCAGCCACGGTTCATCCAGGCCGTAGAGCGCGCGCAGCCGGACGATATCCTCGGCGGTCAGCTTAGGATCGGCCGACAGCGCCAGGTCGATGGGATCGCCGGGCATCAGGCCGATCAGGCCGTAGATCGCGGCCGACATCAGCGCCAGCACAGCCAGCGACTGCGCCAGCCGCGTTGCCAGAAAGCGTGCCACGCCTAGGCGCTCCGCCGCATCGGCTTGCCGCTAGCCGCGGCGCTTAGTCCAACACCTGATGCACTTCGATGATCGTGCCGGCGGGGTCGTGGAAATAGACTTGGTGCCACAGCTTGGTGAAGGTGGTGCCGTAGTCGACATAGGGCACGCCGTTCTCCTCCAGGTGTCGCTTGAAGGCGGCGATGTCGTCGGTGCGAAAGGCGACGTGGCCGCGCTCCAGCGGATTGATCGGCTGGCTGGCGCGGATGCCGACATTCGTATCGGTCTCGGTGAGGTGGAATTGCAGCCCGGTCTCGCTCGCCCGGAAGGCGAGGGCGCCCTGGTAGAGCGAGCCAGGGATCGACGGCACGGCCTGCATCTCGGGGATATCGTCCTGCAACAGCACGTCGCCATAGAAGGCGTCCATCGCATCGACATCGTGGTGGTTGATATTGAGGTGATGGAACCAGAGTTTCACGGGCGCGGCCTCCTCGGAATGACAATAGACGCGAGGGTAGAGACGCGCACCTATGGCAGCAACTCTCCCGGCTGCCATCCGGAAACTCTCGAACCGAAACGCAGGCGTGACGGTACGACCGACCAAAGTCCAGTCGCCCAGGCTGTCCGCCGATTGCCAGGCGTGGGCCGGCACGATGGCCTGCGGCCGCTCGCCGGCCGCCAAATCGGCGCCGAGGTGCAGGGTCTCCGCGGTCTTGCCATCGCCGGACAGATGCAGCGCCAGGGGCGCACCCGCATGAAAGTGCCAGATCTCCACCGCATCGACCGCGTGCCAGTGCGACCGCTCGCCCGCCGCCAGCAGGTAATAGATCGAGGTTGCCGTGCCGCGGCTGCCATCTGCCGGCGTATCGCGAAAGATTTCGGCGAAATGACCGCCCTCCGGATGCGGCTGCAAGCCGAGAGAGCGGACAATATCTGCTGCCAATTGCATGGCCCGTCGCGCGCGCAGCCGCTAGAAATTGTCCTTGCGCTTGCGGATTTCCGCAAACACCGCCTCAGGCTTGCTGCCGGCCATCCCAACCGCCGCCTGCAAAGCCGGATCGTCGGCGCGCAGGAACGGATTGGTCTGCTTCTCCGGCCCCAACGGCGCCGGTACCGTCGACTTGCCAGCGGCCCGGGTGCGGTCGATCTCTGCCGCCTGCGCTTTCAGCTTGTCATTATCCGGATCGACCGACAGCGCGAACTTGGCGTTCGATTGCGTGTATTCATGGCCGCAATAGATCTGCGTCGTATCCGGCAGCGCCCGCAGCTTTAGCAGCGAGTCCCAGAAGCCGGGCGGGTTGCCCTCGAACATGCGACCGCAGCCCAGCACGAACAGCGTGTCGCCGCAGAACAAGGCATCGCTATCGGCAAAGTAAAAGGCGATGTGACCGGTCGTGTGGCCCGGGGTCTCGAACACCTTGGCGGTTTGCGTGCCGACCGCATAGCTATCACCCTCGGCGACCAACACATCCATGCCGTCGATCCGGCTGGATTCGGCGCGAGGGCCGACGATGGGGCAGTTAAACGCGGCCTTGAGCTCCGCATTGCCGCCGATATGATCCATGTGGTGGTGGGTGTTCAGGATGTGGGTCAGGTTCCAGCCACGCTCTTTCAAGGCTTTCAGCACCGGCTCTGCCTCTGCCGGGTCGATGACGGCGGTATCGCCAGTGTCGGCATCGTGGGCCAGATAGACGTAGTTGTCGCTAAGCGCAGGGACCAAAACGATTTCTAGGGCAGCCATGGCTTCCCTCCCATATGTGGCGTGGACAGCAAGGTTCTGGCACCTTGTAGCATCAGTGGAGGCTGGATGCGAACCGACGTTCACCACTTGCGCGAATTCTACGCGACGCCGCTCGGCCAGATGGTGGAGCAGCGGCTGGCGGCGCGGGTTCGGGCGCGCTGGCCTGACGTGCGCGGCATGCGGGTAGCCGGCGTCGGCTACCCGATTCCGGCGTTGTACCCCTTTCTGGACGAGGCGGAGCGGGTGGCGGCGATGATGCCGGCAACCCAGGGTGTGGTGCGCTGGCCGACCTCCCGGGCCAACGTGGCGGTGCAGGTGGAGGAGGTGGACTGGCCATTACCCGACTCGATGCTCGACCGGCTGGTGCTGCTGCACGCGCTGGAAACGGCGGAGGAGTTACGGCCGTTCCTGCGCGAATGCTGGCGGGTGCTGGCGCCGGGCGGGCGGCTGCTGGCCATCCTGCCGAACCGCAGCGGGCTTTGGGCGCTGCGCGACAGCCTGCCGTTCGGACAAGGCCGCCCGTATACGGGCCGGCAATTGCGCCGGCTGCTGCGCGAGCATCTGTTCGAACCCTTGGAAACCGAGCGCGCCCTGCATCTGCCGCCGCTGAAAGCCGGGTCCCTGCTGCGTGCGGTGGCGCCACTGGAGCCGCTGGCGGCGCGGTGGCTGCGCCGTTCCGGCGGCGTCGTGCTGGTCGAGGCGGAAAAATCCACTCTAGGCGCGGTGCCGGTGCAGAGCCGCATCCGCCGCTACCTGCCGGATATGAGCCGTATCCCAAAAGCGGCGGAGGCTTGAGGTTGCTAAGAATTCAGCCGCCGCGCTTCGCCTGCTGGATCAGACGCTCCAGCCCATTCAGAAAGTGGGAGCGGTCGGCCTTCGAAAACGCCTTGCCGCTGCCGCCGGCGCCGAGCGGATTGGCGGCGCGGATATCCGCCATCAGATCGCGCATCGCCATGCGGTTGCCGATATTGGCCCGGGTGAAAACCTCGCCGTTGTGGTTGATAGCGTCTGCGCCGGCATCGATGCAGCGCAGGGCGAGTTGAATATCCCCGGTGATGCAGATATCGCCCGGGCCGATGCGGTCGGCGATCCACTGGTCCGCCACATCTGCGCCGTGCCCGACCACAACGGTTTGCACCAGGGGGTGCGGGTTGGGGCGGATACCGCCGTTGGAGACGATCAGCACAGGCAGCTTGTGCCGCTCCGCCACCCGCAGTGTCTCTTCCTTGACGGGGCAGGCGTCGGCATCGACATAGAGTTTGCTCACAGGCCCAGCATGGCCTTGGCGATGATGTTTTTCTGCACCTCGTGACTGCCGCCGGCAATCGACATGGCGCGCGCCTCGAAATAGTCCGGCGCCATGCGAAACAGGTAGTCGGGGCCGATCGGCTCCTCGTTCCAGCCGCCGCGGATCGCCTCCGGCAAGAACGGCGCGATGGAATAGCCGCCGGCCATCATCATCAACTCGTGAATGCGCTGGAACACGTCGCCGGTGCGCATTTTCAACACGGAAGCCTCCGGCCCCACCGGTTTATCCGCACTGGCGTTGGCGAGTTGGCGCAGCGAGGTGACCGAGAGCGTCTCCAGATCCATCTCCACCTCGGCGATCAGGCGTTTGAATTCATCGGTTTCGGCAAGCGGTCCGCCATCCACCATCTGATCGGCGGCAATCGCCTTCAGCTTCGCCAGGTTGCGCTTGTTGATGGCAACGTAGCTGGCGTTTGAGCGCTCGTGGCCCAGCAGGTACTTGGCGATGGACCAGCCCTGCCCTTCCTCACCCACGCGGTCTTCGACCGGCACGCGGACGTCGTCGAAGAATTCCTGGTTGAACACGTGCCGGCCATCCAGGGTGATGATCGGCTGCACGCTGACGCCGGGGGATTTCAAGTCGATCAGCAGGCAGGTGATGCCCTCCTGCTTCTTGCCGCTGTTGTCGGTACGCACCAGCGCGAACATGCGGTCGGCGCAGTGGGCATAGCTGGTCCAGATCTTGGTGCCATTGACAACATAGTGGTCGCCATCCAGCACAGCGGAGGTTTTCAGCGACGCCAGATCGGAGCCCGAGCCGGGCTCGCTATAGCCCTGGCACCAGATTTCTTCGCTGGTCAGGATTTTCGGCAGGTAGCGGGCTTTCTGCTCCGCCGTGCCGTAGACGAGCAGTACCGGGCCGACCATGCGCGTGCCGAAATGCACGGTGCGCGGCGCGCCGCCCATGAAAAGCTCTTCCTCGAAGATGTATTTTTCGGCGAGGGAGAAACCGGGGCCGCCGTCCTTCGCGTCCCAGTTCGGCGCGATCCAGCCGGCCTCCGACAACACGCGCATCCAGCGCTGGAAGTCGTCGCGGCTGAGCTCGATGCCGCGATCCACCTTGTCCTTGATGTCCGCCGGCAGATTTTCGGCGGTGAAGGCGCGGATCTTGGCGCGGAAGGCTTGTTCGTCGGCGGTGAAACGCAGGTCCATCGGGTCCCTCTGGGGCAAACGGTCAATTGCTCCAGAGGAAACCCGATTATTGGCTGGGGATCAATCGCCCTCTGTGGGTCGTGATCAATCCAGCAGGGTGTTCGGTAGCCAGAGCGCTATGCCGGGGAAAGCGATCACTACCGCCAAGCCGATGACCTGCAAAGTAACGAACGGGATGATGCCAGCGTAGATGTCCTGAATCTTCACCGAGGATGGCGCCACACCTTTCATATAGAACAGCGCGAATCCGAATGGTGGCGTCAGGAAGCTGGTTTGCAGGTTGACCGCCACCAGCAGCGCGAACCAGTAGGCCACATCGCGGCCTTCGACGTGCGCGCCGAAATCCAGCAGCGCGACCACCGGGGCGAACACCGGCAGCACGATCAGCGTGATTTCGATGAAGTCGAAGAAGAAGCCGAGGATGAAGATCGTCACCATCAACACGACCAGAATGCCCCAGGCCCCGAAGCCCAGCGCCTCGATGCCGTGAATGATCAGGTCCTCACCGCCTAGCGAACGGAAGACGTAGCTAAACGCCGTTGCCCCCATGAAGATGAAGAAGATCATGCCGACGATCAGCCCGGTGCGCTCAGTGACCTCACGGAGGACTTCCCAGGTCATACGGCCATTGAAGATCGTTAACAGGATTGCGCCAAATGCGCCGACGCCGGCAGCCTCCGTTGGTGTGGCCCAGCCGGCGAAGATCGAGCCGAGCACCAGCGCCATCAGAAACACTGGCGGCACGAAGCCTTTCAGGATCATCTTGCCGCGGGAACCTTGGTCGTCGATCAGCGAGGTATCGGTGACGCGCGGCGCCAACTGCGGCTTCAGGTTGGCGATGATCAGGATGTATACCATGTAAAGGCCGGACAGCAGCAGACCGGGGAAGATGGCGCCCAGGAACAGATTGCCGACCGACAGCGACAGCAGGTCGGCCATAATGACCAGCATGATGCTGGGCGGGATCAGGATTCCGAGCGTGGCGGACGCAGCGATGGTGCCCGTCGCCAGACCTTTAGAGTAGCCGGCGCGCAGCATGGTGGGCAGCGCCATCAGCGTCATCATGACGACCGATGCGCCGATAATGCCGGTGGTCGCCGCCATGATCGTGCCCATCAATGTCACAGACATGGCGAGGCCGCCGGGCACCCGCTTCAACATCACATCGAGGATTTCGAGGAGATCCTGCGCAACACCGGATCGCTCGAGCATCGTACCCATGAAGATGAAGGCCGGCACCGCGACCAACACCAGGTTTTCCACAGCGCCGCCCCAAATCCGGACGGGAATATTGAAGAATTCCTGGAATGCAAACATGTCGAAGTACATGCCGATAAAGCCGAACAACAATCCGACGCCGCCAACCACAAAGGCGACCGGAATGCCCGAGAACAGACCAAAGGCCAGCCCCAGGAACATGATCACCGGGAGATAATCTTCCCAATACATGGGTGTATATTCCTTCTACGACGCCAGGTCTAGTATTTAATTTCGGGGTGGGTCTCATCACCGACTTCTTCATCGGCATGCTTGAGATCACTCTCGAGGGTGTGGCCGGGGCCGTAGACGTCCTCATCTTCCAAATGCGGCAGGTGTTCCGCCACTGCCGACGTCAGCATATTCATCTTGACATCGCCGCGCAGATGCTCGGGTCCGAACAGATACACCCATTGGCGCAACAGCGTGCAAACACCGGCAAACAGTATCAGTATCAGGGATATCAGCAGGAACGATTTGATAATCCAGCGATGCGACAGGCCGGTCATCGCCGCCGACGCCTCACCCGAATCATACGCGCGGGTAATGAAATTCCAGGACAGATAGCCGATGACCAGCAGATAGGGCAGCAAGAAGACGAGAATGCCCACAAGCTCGATCCAGGCCTGCTTGCGGTCGCTGACTTTTTCGCGCAGCACATCGACGCGGACATGGGCGTTCATGGTATAGGAGAAGCCGATGGCCAGCATAAAAAGGGCGCCGTGCAGGTGCCATTCCCATTCTTGCAGCTTGGTCGGCGACAAGACCTCATAGAGCGAGGTCGTTTGGATCCACTGTTGGATGGCGCCGCCGAACAGTTTCCGCGTCAGCACATCGAACATGATGACGGTGATCAGCGGAATGATCAGCCAGGAGCCCAATCGCCCGAAAAACTGAGGGACTTTCTCTAGCGAGTCCGCGATGTCGAGAAGTTGGCGCATGGATGTCCCACCCTAGTGCACGGGGCCGTTGTCGCCGACCGTTGCGTGCTGTGCCGTTAACGGGAAAAGAAAAGCACGGAGGACGAAGCGTACGCGGGAGCAGGCATCCGTGCAATAGTGGGATCGGCGGCGCGCTGAGGGCGCCGCCGATCCAGACTGTGGAAACCTTAATTTAGGTAGCCGAGGTCGCCCCAAACTTTGTAGCCCTCGCGGAAGGTCGCGTAGGATTTCCAGATCTTCCGGGCATCCTCGTTTGTCTCAATCTCCTCGGCGATCACCTCTTTCCAGGCGGCTTCGAATTTCGCCAGGATGTCGTCGCTCCAGCGGTATACCTTTACGCCTTTCGACTTGTGGAACGCGATGGCCTCGCCCTGAAACGCCTCAGTCTCGGCGAAGGAGCGCATAACCTGTGCCTGACACGCCTGCTCCACCATGACCTTTTGACCATCGGACAGGTCGTTGTACTTGTCCTGGTTGAACATCAACTCACCCAAGGTCGACATCTGATGCCAGCCGGGGAAGTAGTTGTTCTTGGCGATCTGATAGAAGCCCAGATCCTTGTCGATGGCAGGCATGGAGAACTCGGTCGCATCGATCGAGCCTAACTCCAGCGCCGGGTAGATGTCACCGCCGGCCAGAAGCTGCGTCGATACCCCGAACTTCTCCATCACTTTGGCGCCCAAGCCGAAGAAGCGCATCTTTATGCCCTTCAGATCTTCGATGGACTTGATTTCATTCCGAAACCAGCCGGAGCTTTCCGGTGCGATCAGGTTGCAAATCAACGACTTGATGTTGTCGCGGGCGTACATTTCGTCCATCAGTTCCTGGCCGCCGCCATGGCGCATCCAGGCCAGATATTCGCCGCCGCGCGGGCCGAACGGCACCGAAGAGAAGAAGGCGTATGCGACGTTCTTGTGAACGTTGTAGCCAGGCGTGCCCCACGCGCCATCAATCGATCCTGACGAGACTGGATCGAAGTACTTCGTACTAGGAACCAAAGCCCCCGGCTCAAAGATTTTCATATCGACTTCGCCGTCCGACATCGTTTTGACGGCGTCGGCGACGTGGTACGGGCCTGGTCCGATAACGAAGATATTACGGCCGAACGCCGAGTGAATTTTCATTTTGACGCGCGCTTCGGCTTCGCCCACCGCTGCGGTCGCGACCAGGGCCACAGCGGCAGCCGCGACACCCTTCATCAGAATATTGAGACGCATGGTTCCTCCCGGAAAATTTGTAAACGCACTGCTTTCAAGCGGCTACCGACATATTCTCCCGGTAGCCTTGCGTCCGGCGCATAGCAGATGCGCGCCGGACGCTTTTCAGAGCACGTTTTCATGGTTGGTTCAAGCAGAGTTTCCACCCTGCGCTAAAGGTTCAGCACCCGTTTGGAGATGATGTTGTGCTGAATCTCGTTCGATCCGGCAAAGATCGACTGCTTGCGATTGTTGAAATACTGGGCCGCCAGAGCGTTGATATAATCGGCCCCGCCAATCGGCTCCTCGTTCCAGCCCTGCTCCAGCGCGCCCAGGACGAAGGGATTGGCGTAGTAGCCGACCGCTTCCATTTTCAACTCCGCCAACCGCTGGATGATTTCGGACCGGCGGATTTTGATCATCGAAGCTTCGAGGCCCATTTCCGCGTCGGCGCTCATTTTCGAGAGCAGGCGCAGCATCTGCACCTCCAGCGTCATCAGCTCGATCTCGGTCTCGCTGACTTTGCTGCGGAAGGACGGGTCTTCGATCAGCGCGCCGTCGGAATCGCTCGGCTCTTCACGGGCGATTTTCTTCAACTGCTCCAAAGACTTCTTCAGGCCGCCGAGCGCGCCGCCGCCCATGCGTTCGTGCCCCAGCAGGTATTTCGCGACGCTCCAACCGTCGTCGACCTCGCCGATGACGTTGGCCGCCGGCACGCGCACGTCGGAGAAGAACACCTCGTTGACTTCGCGGGTGCCCTCGATGGTGATCAGCGGCTTCACCTCGACGCCCGGCGTGTTCATATCGACCAGAATGAAGGTGATGCCTTCCTGCCGCTTGCCCTTGTTGTTGGTCCGCACCAGGCAGAAGATCCAGTCGGCCATGTGCGCGGACGTTGTCCAGGTTTTCTGACCATTCAGGACAAAGTCGTCGCCATCGCGCTCCGCCTTCATCTTCAGGCTGGCCAGGTCGGAGCCGGAGCCGGGCTCGGAATAGCCCTGACAGAAGGTGCGCTCGCCGGAGACGATCTTCGGCAGGAACTCGTTCTTCTGCTCGTCGGTGCCGAAGCGCATCAGCACCGGGCCGCACATCGTGATGCCGAAGGCGATGAGGCGAGGCGCGCCAGCCAGAGATGCCTCCTCGTCATAGATGTATTTCTGAGTGACGTTCCAGGTGGGGTCCGGCCCGCCCCACTGCGCCGGCCAATTCGGCGCGACCCAGCGCTTCTCATAGAGCTTGTTGTGCCAGTCGCGAATCTCTTCGCGGGTCACGGCAAAGCCATTGTGCACCTTGTGGGCCACCGCTGCCGGCAGGTTTTCGCGCATGAAGCTGCGGACTTCCTCGCGCCAAGCCTGGTCTTCCGCGGTAAATTCCATGTCCATGGTGTGGCTCCTCGATTTTGAGTAGGGTCGGGATATTCGGCTCATTTGTAGCTACGATAGCGCCCGAGGGGAAGATCACATGGATCACGATCAACTGGTAGCCGCCTTCAAACAGATTTCGACGGCGACTCTGACCATGCAATTGCTGAAGCGCGGCATCCGTCAGGTCTGGATGGTCGGCCCGAAACCGCTGACCGACCGGCAGGAGCGGATGGCCGGGCCGGCCTACACGCTGCGCTTCATTCCGGGCCGTGAGGATCTGAGCGGGCCGGAAATCCTGAAGCGCACCGATCTGGCGCAACGCCGAGCCATTGAGGAATGCCCGCCGGGGCATGTGCTGGTGGTCGATTGCCTCGGCCTCGCCGACGGCGCTGCGATTGGCGATATCCTGGCGACCCGCCTGCATGTGCGCGGCGTCGCCGGCCTGGTCAGCGATGCCTGCGTGCGCGATGCCGATGGCGTCGTCGCGAGCCAACTACCGGTCTGGTCTCCGGGTGCGGCGGCGCCGGCGAGCGTCGCCAGCCTCTCCGACGGCGACCTGAACGTGCCGATCGGCTGCGGCGGCGTCGCGGTCATTCCCGGCGACTGGATTGTCGCTGACAATGACGGCGTCGTGGTGGTCCCGCAGGCGCTGGCACAGGAAGTCGCCGAGGGCGGGCTGGAGCAGGAGTTGCACGAGCAGTTCATTCTGCAACAGGTCAAAGACGGCGCCGGCATCCCCGGCACCTACCCGCCGAATGAGGAGAACCTGGCCAAGTATCAGGAGTGGAAGGCGAAGCGGGGTTAAGCTACCGCTCGATCGTCAGTAGAAGGTATGCGCGTGGAACGAAAACTAGCAGCCATTCTTGCCGCTGACGTGGTCGGCTACTCCCGTCTGATCGCGGAGGATGAGGCGCGGACGCTGGATGCTCTGCGTTCCTTGCGGCGGGAGTCGTTCGAGCCGCTGGTGGAGAAACACCGCGGCGAGGTCGTGAAGCGCATGGGCAATAGCTGGCTGGCGACTCGGCATTTCGTGCAAATGACCGGAATGGCTACAGCGCCTCATCCCGACGGAAGAAGATGAGGATCTCGCCGATATCGATGCCGTACTTGCTCATATAGGCGCGGTTGATCAGGGTCCCGCCGTCGGGCTGTAGCCACATCCAGTTGTCGAACGTGGCGCGCAGCGGCCCGCACTGTGAAATGCGCCTCGCAGAAACCGCCAAACCCAAAGTGCCAAATAGTGTTAGGCGTTACTCACCGCCGCCTTTCCAGCGGTCTCTCCGGCGATCTTGCCGAAGACCGCGCCGGCCATCAGGCCGGTGCCGCCCGGATAGTTGAACCAGAACAGGCCGCCGACCATCTCACCCGCCGCATACAGGCCGGGGATCGGCAGTTCTTCAGTATCCATCGCCTGGCCTTCAGTGTTGATGCGGATGCCGCCGAAGGTGAAAGTCACGCCACAGGTGGTCTGGTATGCCTCGAACGGCGCCTCATCGATGGTGTTGGCCCAGTTGGTCTTGTCGATGGCCAGACCTTCGGTGCGGCGGCCGTCTTTGACGTTGGGGTTGTAGGGGATGTCGGTCTGCACAGCGGCATTGTAGGCCTTGATCTCACGCAGGAATTGCTTGCCGTCGACGCCTTCCAGCTTCTCTGCCAGTTCCTCCAGCGTGTTGGCCCGCACTTTGGTCACCTGACGGATACGGTATTCATCGCGCAGGGCCGGGATGATCTTGTTGTCGAACACCTGCCAGGCCATCTGCTTCGGCTGCTCCAGGATCACCCGGCCGTATTTGGCGTAGGTGTAGTTGCGGAAATCGTAACCTTCATCGACAAAGCGCTTGCCGTCGGCATTGATCATCACGCCCCAGGGGTAGGAGTGCTTCTGGAAGTTGTCGCCGACGTCCAGGTCGCCGAATTCCGGCGCGTTATAGTCCCAGCCGACCGCGTGGCAGCCGCTCCAGTTGCCATAGGGGCGGGCGCCGGCGGCCAGCGCCATGGTGATGCCGTCGCCGGTGTTGAAGCGCGTGCCGCGCACCTTGGCCAAATCCCAGCCGGGGCCGAGATAGCGGGTGCGCATCTCCGGATTGGCCTGGAAACCGCCGGCGGCCATCACCACGGCGCGGGCGGCGATTTCGATGGTCTTGCGCTCGTCTCGCAATCGCACCTTGGCGCCATGCACGCCGTCGTCATCGTGGATCAGCGAGGTGGCGCGCGCGCCGTACATCACTTTAATATCGTTCTTGCCGCACGCCTCGGTCAGCGCTTCGACCAGACCGGGGCCGCCGCCCCAGGCGGAGACCACCAGGCCGCCCCAGAACTTGAACTTGCCGTCGATCTTGAACGCCTGCTTGCCGTAGATCGGCAGGAAACGCACGCCCTTGGTGCCCATCCACTTCATGGTGCCGAGCGAGCGGGTCACCAGCAGTTCGCACATGTCCGGGTCGGTCTTGTACTCGGTCAGGCGGCCCATATCGTCGTAGAACTCCTCCTCCGTGTACGTGCCGAAGTCGGTCATCGCGACCTCGTCATCGGAGAGGTCCGGGCAGAGCGCGCGGATATCGTCGACGCCGTTAAACACTGTGCGGATATTGCCGGCGGTGAAGGCCGAGTTGCCGCCGGCTTCCTCCTTCGGTGCCCGTTCCAGCACGATGACGCTGGCGCCCTGCTCACGGGCGGAAAGCGCGGCGCACATGGCGGCATTGCCGCCGCCGACAACCAAAACGTCCGTGCTAATATCTGCCATGATCCGCGTCTTCCTTAAAGCAACCGCTATTCCCTCTGGTTATAGCGATAATTGGCCAGGCGCGTCGAGATTGAAGCGGGCAAGCTGGACTCTTGCACGCACCTGCGGGACACTTCGATCGGATCCGGCGTTCGCGCCAAACCGGAACGGGATAGAGTTAGCCATGCGTAGCCTTGGAGTAGCCGTCGCCATGACCCTGTCACTTGCGGCGGTGCGTCCCGCAGTGGCCGAAGGCGACCCCCGGCCTGCGCTGTGGGAGTTCCTGACGGTGGAGCGCTATACCCAGACGCTGCTGCAAGTCGCCGTGCTGGCGCTGCGCGATCAGATCGACTTCACCTATACGGATATTTCCAGCGACTTTCCCGCCTCCACCGTGTCGATGCATGGCGTCAAGCTCTATCCGGACGTGCCGTGGGCCAGCGAAAAGCCGTGCGTCATCGAGGCGGAGAGGGTGTCGATTGCCGGCGGTTCGCTAGCCGAATGGGATTCGCTGCGGGTGCGCCTCGCACTTTACGGTGCGACCGCTTCGCCGGCCTGCGCCATGCCGCCGCTCGACCAGCAACTGGCGGCAGCAGGCCTGCAACAAATCGATTTGGATCGCTTCGAAATCGATCTGAACTACAAGGTCGGCCCAGGCCGCTTGCTGCTGACCACCAATGTGACGCTGGCCAAACTAGCGTCCGTCAATTTGAACCTGGATTTCGAGTATTTCGCGATCCGCGAGGATGAGGATATCGTTGCCTATCTCTCCAACCTTGCCGTGGTTTACGAAGATCTCGGTTTGTGGGCGGTGGCGAAGCAGTTCCTGCCGCCGGACTTTTCCAACCCGGAGATGGCGGCTCAGATCGTGCAGGCGGGCCTGACGGACGCTTTGCAGTCGGCAATCGACGGGCCGCAATCGCCACGCCGCAGCCTCAGCCAGGATCAGCATGCGTTCGTCATGTCGGCCTCCCGCCAGGCCAAGCGGTTTGTCGCCAATCCCGGCACGATCACCATCGAAGCCAATCCCAGCCAGAGCGTCTTTATCAACACGGAGGCACTGGAGAACTTCGGTGCATTGTTCGCGGAGCTCAAGCCCACGGTCGCCGAACGGCCGAGCGGCCGTAGCGCGATTGTCGATGCGGCGAAATTACGGAAGGCCCTGATCGCGCCGCAGACCTTGAGCGACAACGAGCGACGGACCATCGGGCAAGCTCTGGTCGCCGGCGTTGGCACACCGAAATCGGTGAGTGCCGGCCGCGCATTGCTGGAGCCGCTGGCCGCCGCCGGCGATGCAAAAGCCGCCATCGCGGTCGCAAATGCGATGAAGGACGAAGACCCGCAAGGTGCCTACCGCCTGGCACTTCAGGCGGGGGCAGCGAAGGCGGAGGGCGCATCCAGAGTCTTGGATGGCCTGGAACGAAATCTGACCACGCCCGAGGTCCTACGCTTGCAGGCCGAGGGCCTGGAGGAACCGGATGCCGCGGGCTTCACCTCGCTCTCGGAGATTCGCAGCCGTGCGGTCGCGCACCTGAGCGGATTGGGCCAGCGCCGCAGCTACCGCCGCGCGCTGTTCTGGGCCTCGCTGGCCGCTGCGACCGGCGATGCGGCGGCTCAGAGCCTGATCGGCGATATCGAGGACCGCATGCGCTACCGTGGCGACGCCGCAGCCGCAGCCTGGCGAACGGAGGCGGATGCCGCTGCACAAGCCGCATTGGATGCCTGGCTCAGCCAAAATCTGGCGACGAAGTTCGCCTCGGGCCGCTGACGCTGATCCGAAACGCGGCGCGGCGGGCGATCAGAAGCCCGCCGGCAACTCCACGCCGCTCGCCGTCAATTGTGCGGCGAGCGCCTGTTTCAGGCGGTTCAAGCCAGCAGTATTCAGCGCTTCGCACCTCGCCACCAGCACGTCCTGAGTGTTGGACGCGCGCAGCAGCCACCAGCCATCCTCAGTATTGACCCGCACGCCGTCGGTGGCGTTGACGTCCGCGCCGGCGGCGACGAGGCGCTGGTGCACCTCTTTAGGCACAACGAACTTGCGGTCTTCCGCACAGGTGAAGCGCAGTTCCGGGGTGTTGACGACGTCGGGCAAGCCCTTGCGGAAATCCGCCAATGTCTGCGTGCCGGTCGCCAAGACACCCAACGTCCGAACCGCGACATACATCGCGTCGTCATAGCCGTAATAGCCGTCGGCATAGAAGATATGGCCGCTCATCTCACCGGCGAGCGGTGCGCCGACCTCCGCCATCTTCGCCTTGATCAGCGAGTGGCCGGTGCGGTACATCATCGGCTCGCCGCCCGCCTCGGCAACAGCGTCGAACAGCACCTGGCTGGCCTTCACGTCGGCGATGATCGTGCCGCCGGGATGGCGTTTCAGCACGTCGCGGGCCAGCATCACCAACAATTGGTCGGCCCACAGCACCTCGCCATTGCCATCGATGACGCCGATGCGGTCGCCGTCGCCGTCGAAGGCGATGCCGAGTTCAGCGCCCGCTTCCGTCACCGCTACCTGCAATTGCTCCAGCGTTTCCGGCAATGTCGGATCCGGGTGATGCACCGGGAAGGTGCCGTCGACCGGCGCATTCAAGACCTTGTGCGTGCCCGGCAGCTTGGCGACCAGCGCTTCGACCGTCGGGCCGGTCGCGCCATTGCCGCAATCCCAGACCACGTTCAACGCGCGGCCCGGCGTGTAGTCGGCCAGGATGCGGGCGACATAGCCGCCGTTAATGTCAGTCTCCGTCACCTGGCCGGTGCCGGTCGAGAACGCGCCAGTGCTCGCAATCTGGCCGATTTCCTGGATATCCTCGCCGAAGAAAGGTTTCTTCTGCAGGATCATCTTGAAGCCGTTATAGTCCGGCGGGTTGTGGCTGCCGGTGATCTGAATGCCGCCGTCGACATCGGCCAGGTGATAGCAGGCGAAATAGAGCATCGGGGTCGGGCTCATGCCGATCCGCACCGCGTCGACCCCGCCGGCGATCAGCCCCTCGACCACCGCATCGGCCATCATCGGCGACGACAGCCGGCCGTCATAGCCGACCGCGATCTTTGCAGCACCGCGGGCTCTGGCGATGGTTGCGAACGCCTGGCCGATGGCCCTGGCGTCGGCGGGAAACAGCGTGCGGTCGATGACGCCGCGGATATCGTATTCGCGCAGAATGGTGGGATCGAACTGATGCGCCATAGGGCTTACTCGGCCGCCTCGACCTGGTCTGTGGCAGCCGGTTCCTGGCCCTCATAGCCGCGGCCGATACCGTAATAGACAAAGCCCGCGGCGCGCATTTCCTCCGGTACATAGATGTTGCGCATATCGACCATGATCGGCGCGGTCATCAGGCTCTTGACCCGGTCCAACTGCAGGGCGCGGAATTCGTTCCATTCCGTCACGATGGCTAGACAGTCTGCGCCATCGAGGGCGTCGTAGGCGTTCTTTGCATAGTAAGGGCCGACGCCGATCTCCGCCTTGGCGTTTTGCATGCCTTGCGGGTCGTACACCCGGGCCTCGATGCCCGCACCCATCAGCGCCGGCACGATGGCCAGCGCTGGCGATTCGCGCATGTCGTCGGTGCCGGGTTTGAAGGTCAGACCAAGCACCGCAACCTTCTTGCCACGTGCCACCGCCGGCCCGCCGAGCGCCGCGATCACTCGGTCGGCCATCGCCACCTTGCGCCGGTCGTTAATATCGACCACCGCCTCGACGATGCGCAGCGGCGCGCCGTACTGCCGGCCGCTATAGACCAGCGCCAAGGTGTCTTTGGGAAAGCAGGAGCCGCCATAGCCGGGCCCCGGATGCAGGAACTTGCCACCGATCCGCCCGTCCAGGCCGATGCCCTTGGCAACATGCTGCACGTCGGCGCCGGTCTTTTCGCAGAGGTCGGCGATCTCGTTGATAAAGGTGATCTTCGTCGCCAGGAAGGCGTTGGCCGCATATTTGATCAACTCCGCCGTGACGATGTCGGTGAAGACCATGGGGACTTCGCGCAGCGACAGAGGGCGGTACAGCTGGCGCATCTGCTCGCGCGCGCGGTCGCTCTCGACGCCCATCACCACCCGGTCCGGGCGCATGAAATCCTCGATGGCCGCGCCCTCGCGCAGGAACTCGGGGTTGGAGACCACATCCCATTCGGCACCCGCCGGCGCATGCTTCGCCACAATCCGCGCCACCTCCCGGCCTGTGCCGACCGGAACGGTCGATTTGGTGACGACCGTCGTGTAGCCGGTCAGGTTCTGCGCCACCTGCTCCGCCGCCGCATAGACATAGCGGAGGTCGGCATAGCCGTCGCCGCGCCGCGATGGCGTGCCGACGGCGATGAACACCAGATCGGCCTGCGGCACAGCCTCCGCCAGATTCGCGGTGAAGTGCAGACGGCCAGCCTTTTTATTGTTGGCGACCAGATCGCCCAAGCCGGGTTCAAAGATCGGGATCTCGCCGTTTTCCAGTGCCTTGATCTTGGTCTCATCCACATCGACACAGGTGACATCGAACCCGAACTCGGAGAAGCACGCCCCCGTCACCAGGCCCACATAGCCCGCACCGATCATCACCACTTTCATGGACGCAACCCTTTCTCGATCCCGCTCTCAGCCTAAGGCCGCGCCGCAATGCGGCCAGCCATTGGCATGTCGTAGCCCATTATGCACCGCGGCACCAAACAGGCTGTAAACCTGACTGTTGTTCAGGTAAAATAGGGCGAAAGTGCGATGCGCATGTCTTCGCCCAAATCGGCACGCGCCAGAGCGAATGCTACGTTGGCCTCCATGAAGCCGACTTTGTCACCGCAATCGAAGCGCCGGCCTTCGAACCGCAGGCCGTGAAACGGGTAGGCGCCGATGGTCCGGGCCATCGCGTCGGTCAGTTGGATCTCGCCGCCGGCGCCCACGACCTTTTCTTCCAGATAATCCATGACCTGCGGCAGCAGCACATACCGGCCGATGATCGACAGCGTCGAAGGCGCCACTTCCGGCGCCGGCTTTTCCACCAATCCCCTGACCGAGGCCAGCCGACCGTCGTCGCTTTCAACGTCCAGAATGCCGTAGCGTTCGGTATGTTCCGGCGGCACGTCCATGACGGCGACGACATTGCCGCCGGTTTCCTCATACACATCCAGCAACTGGCGCAAACAGGGGGTTTTCGACTGCACCAAATCGTCGGGCAGCAGCACCGCAAACGGCTCGTCGCCCACCAGCGGCCGGGCCGACCAGACCGCATGGCCCAGGCCCATCGGCTCCTGCTGGCGCACATAGGCAATGGAGCCCGGCGGTAGCATCATGCCGCGCACGATCTCCAACGCTTCGACCTTTTGCCGGCGCTCCAGCATCGTATCCAGTTCGAAACTGTAGTCGAAATGGTCCTCGATCGCCGTCTTGCCCCGGCCGGTGACGAAGATGAAACGCTCGATCCCAGCATCCCTCGCCTCCTCTACCGCATATTGGATTAGCGGCTTGTCGACGACCGGCAGCATTTCCTTCGGCATCGCCTTCGTCGCCGGCAGAAAACGGGTGCCCAGACCACCGACGGGGAACACCGCAGTGCGGACTTTTTGCGGCATCAGGAATCCTTCACTCGACCAGCTTCAATTTGATGCCGAGAAATACAGTCGTTTCCATTAATTGCCGATGCGGTCATTCGTCAGGAATCCGACAGCAACAAGTCTTTGGCTGCATTGATCTTTGCCGCCAGATAAGGGCTGCCGCCCTTGTCCGGATGCGCATGTTGCATCAACCGGCGGTAGGCCTTGCGGATCGCATCGGCACTCGCGCCCGGCTCCAGCCCCAGCACTTCGTACGCCTCCTTGCGGGTCATGCCGGCGGAGCCCGATGCGGCACCGCCGTCGCCACTATCGCCAGCCGCTCCGGCCCCCGCGGTCTCGCGCCACTCGACGCCCAGCGTTCGGTCCAAATAAGCCTCCAGCAGGCGGGCGCCCTGTTCGTCCTGCGCCGCCATCCAGCGGTAGAGATCGATCAGCAGCACCTGATCCAGATCCGACAGCCGCCGCCCTTCGAATGGCCCAGCCAGCACGGTGCCATCCATCTCGCCGCTGTCGTGATCGAGTTCCATCGCCAGGGACTCGGTGGAAACGTTCGAGGTCTGGCCGCCGGTCGGACCCCGAGCCGCCTTCCACATATTCTTCATCGCCCGGGCGCGCAGCAGCCATGGCAGCAGCGCCGGCAACATGATCAGCGCCCACGACAGCCGGCCGAACGCCACCAGCAGACCGATGGCCGCGACGATCAGCACGAAGGCGATCAACTTGACCGTTCCCGCAACCTGGCTCGGCTGGGCGCGCACATACCAAAGGCCGATCAGCCAAAAGCCAAACAGCAACGCGATGCCGAGAAACAGATAGATGACCATGCCGTCCCCTAGCGGCCCGGCAAAGCTTTGACCGCAGCGGCGAGCCGCTTGACGCCCGCGCCCTTGCCGCCGGAATAATCGGCGAGCGCCTTGTGCCCACCGGCGGCGAAGACCGCGACGGCGCGCAGCAACTCCGCCAATTGCGCCGCGCTCGCCTCGTCGAAGGGGCAGTAGGCGCCGCCGGTCAGCTTGGCGATCTGTTTGAAGGCGTTGGCCGCAATCGGGTTCGGGCCTTCATGGAACATGAACGCCGGCACGCCCGCCAACCCCAGTTCGCCGGCGCGGTGGCAGACTTGGTCGATGTCTTCTTCGAAGGCGTCGCCGACGAACACCAAGGCCCCGACCTTTTGAATCGCCGCCTCCTCGCGGGCGTGTTTCAGGACCTTGCCGATTTGGGTTTGACCACCCAGGCAGGTAACCCCGGTCATCGCCTTCAGCAGAGCATCGGAATTGGTGTACCACTTCGAGGCCTTGCACTCGCCAAAGCCACGGTAGAACACCAGTTGGATCGCCAGGTTGCCGACCTTGGCCGCCTCCTGAAACATCCCGGCCTGCAGGTGCATGGCGCGATCCCAGGACGGTTGGCGCGAGGCTGTCGCGTCGAGCGCGAAAATCAGACGGCCCGCCGCACTTGAAGCCGGCCTGGGGGCGGTTTCGACCTGGGCAATGAACGCGTCCACTGCCGCCGATCGCGGCGCGTTCGCCGGCGTCGCCGATGCTTTTTTGTCAACGTCGTGTGCCATACCGCAGAATGTGGCGTGATCGGCATCAGAATGGAAGAGGGTGTGGTGAGATGGCCGCCAATCCCTCCGCCAAGCAGCGGATGCGGCTCGCAAAACCGGCCTGTCCACCCGGCCCTCACCAGGTGTCGATATAGGGGTATTTCTTGCCCGCGCGCGGCGGCACGGGCGGCAGGCGGCGCAGGCTGTTGGCGATCCAGCGGCGGGTTTCTGCCGGGTCGATCACGTCGTCGATACCGCCACCGGAGCCGGCGTTCACGGCACGGGCCGTCTCGTAGGCCTCATCGACGCGGCGGGTGAATTCGGCGAGCCGCTCCTCCGGGTCTTCGATTTGAGCCAGCACCGGGCGGAAGCCCAGCTTGACCGCGCCCTCGATATTCATGCCGGCGAACTCCGCCGTTGGCCAGGCCACCGTCATGAAGCTGGCGAGCGCGCTGCCGCCGCACATGGCCTGCGCGCCCAGGCCATAGGACTTGCGCACCACCACCGTGAACAGCGGCGTTGTCATGTTCGCGCCGACATTAAACAGGCGGGTGCAGTGGCGCACCAGCGCGGTCTTCTCGTGCTCTGGCCCGACCATGATGCCGGGGCAGTCGATCAGCGAGAGCACCGGAATGTCGAACGCGTCGCAAAGCTGCAGGAAGCGCGCGCCCTTGTCGGCGCCGTCGCTATCGACCGCGCCCGCCAGGTAATGCGGATTGTTGGCCAGCACACCCATCGGCTTGCCCTCTACCCGAATGAAGGCGGTGATGATGCCAATGCCGAACTTCTCGCGGATTTCCAGAACCGAGCCTTTGTCGGCCAGGCCATTGATCACGTCGCGCATGTCATAGAGGCGCACGCGGTTTTCCGGCACCACATGGCGCAGCGTGCGTTGGTCGACCGCTTCCTCCCACTCCTCGATGGCGCCCTGGAAGTAGGAGAGGTATTGCTTGGCGGTATCGACCGCCGCATCCTCGTCCTGCACCAGGATATCGACAACGCCGTTCGGCACCTGCATCGACATCGGGCCGACTTCCTCCGGCGTATAGATGCCGAGGCCGCCGCCCTCAATCATCGCCGGGCCGCCCATGCCGATGGTGGAGGCCTCCGTCGCGATGATCACGTCGCAGCACGCCAGCAGCGCCGTATTGCCGGCGAAGCAACGGCCATTGTTGATGCCGACCATGGGCACCAGGCCGGAGAGCTTGGAGAACTGCGTGAAGGTCGGCGTGTCGAAGGCGACGCGCGGGCCGATATCGTCCTCGCCCGGCCGGCCGCCGCCACCTTCGGAAAACAGGATCATCGGCAGGCGATAACGCTCCGCGATATGGAACATGCGGTCTTGCTTGTAGTGGTTCTTGCGGCCTTGGGTGCCGGCCAGGACGGTGTAGTCATAGTGGACGATGGCGGCGCGGGACTTGTCGTCCGGGAACAGGTCGCCGTTGATGGCGCCGGTGCCGGCGACGACGCCGTCGCCCGGGTATTTCTCGCGCAGGGTTTGCAGGTCGTAGCGCTGATGCTGGAGGGTTACGACCAGCGGCCAGTATTCCTCGAACGAGCCCTCGTCGACCAGTTGGGCGATGTTCTCCCGCGGCATGCGGTAGCCCAGATTGTGCCGCTTGGTGACCGGGCCGGGCCGGTTCTCGTCCCGCGTGTAGGCGCGACGGTCATAGAGTTCCTGCAGATCGCCGCGGATGTGATCCAGGTCCACCGCGGTATCGGCGCCAGCGTAGGTGCCCTCGATCTCCTGCTCCTCGACGAAGACGATGGGATAGCCCTCCCGCACCACATCGCCCTGGGCCATGGTCACCTGCCGTACGATGCCGGAGCGGTCGGCCTTGATCTCGTGCTCCAGCTTCATGGCTTCGACAATGGCGATGGGCTGACCTTTCAGCACCTGATCGCCCGCCGCCACGCCGATGGAGACGATGGTGCCCTGGATCGGCGCCAGCATGCCGACCGAGCCATCCGGGCCGGAGATCTGTTTGGGAGCGGCCGTCGCCGCGGCCGTCTGGGTGGATTTCACGGCCTGATC
Source organism: uncultured Alphaproteobacteria bacterium (assembly GCA_963974445.1). Taxonomy (GTDB): domain Bacteria; phylum Pseudomonadota; class Alphaproteobacteria; order Bin95; family Bin95; genus JACKII01. The sequence goes on along the minus strand of CAXBDI010000029.1, from coordinate 9,765 downwards.
GTGGGCGAACAAGGCGAGCGGGTCGCTGTTCTTCACCCGCGCGCCGGCATAGCCATCGTTGGAGGACGTCGCCATTTTGGCCTCACTTGCGACGAAGCGCTGGCGGGTTTCGGCTGGCGTCGCGAGGGTGGCGATATTCTCGTCAACCCAGCGGGTGTGCACCTCTCCCGCCGCGAATGCTTCCGAGGCCAGCACGTTTTGCAGGAAGGGAATGGTGGTCGCCACGCCCTCCAGCCTGAACTCGCTCAGCGCGCGGCTGGTGCGTTTGATCGCGTCGGCGAAGTTTCGCGACGGCGAGTGGCCGATCACCTTGGCCAGCAGCGAGTCATACAGGCCGCTGGTCTGATAGCCGGCATAGCCGAAGCCATCGACGCGCACGCCCGGGCCGCTGGGTGTCTCGTAGACCGAGAGCGTGCCGCCGCCGGGCTTGACGGAGCCATCCGGCAGCATCGTCTCCATATTGACCCGGCATTGGATGGCGTAGCCGCGCGGGCGGGCGATGGCCGGGTCATCGAGGCCGAGGTCGGCCAGGCTTTCGCCGCCGGCGAGGCGGATTTGCGACTGGACGATATCGACGCCGGTGACCTGTTCGGTGACGGTGTGCTCTACCTGCAGGCGGGCGTTGGCCTCGATGAAGACAAAGGGCTGGGTGTCTACGCGGCCAGTAGTGTCAACCAGAAACTCGAACGTGCCGAGGTTGGTATAGCCGACCGATTTGGCGAAGCGCACAGCGGCGCTAATGATCGCCTGGCGGATTTCTTCGTCGAGTGCGGGGGCGGGGGCGATCTCCACCACTTTCTGATAGCGGCGCTGCACGCTGCATTCCCGCTCGCCCAGATGCGCGATCTGGCCGGAGAGGTCGCCGAGGATCTGCACCTCGACATGGCGGGCGCGCGGGATGAACTCCTCGACATAAACGTCTGCCAGGCCGAAGGAGGCCTTGGCCTCCGACTGGCAGCGGGCAAACGCCTCGACCAACTCGTCGGCAGAGAGGACCGCCCGCGTGCCGCGCCCGCCACCACCGGCGACGGCCTTGATGATCATGGCGGCGTTCGGGCCGAGGTCCGCGAAAAAGGCCTGGGCCTCTTTGAGAGAGACTGCGTGGTCGATGCCCTTGGTCACCGGCACGCCGGCAGCCACGGCGACGGCGCGCGCCCGGCCCTTGTCGCCGAACAGCGCCAGGTGATCCGTGCCGGGGCCGATGAAGGTCAGGCCGGCAGCGGCGCAGGCGCGGGCGAAGTCCGCCCGCTCGGCCAGGAAGCCATAGCCGGGGTGAATGGCGTCACAACCGGTCTCTTTCGCGGCGGCGATGATAGCGTCGGCATCCAGGTAAGCCGCAGCCCCGCTCTTGGCGAGCGGCACGGCGCGGTCGGCAACGCGGGTATGCAGGCTGGCGGCATCGTCCTCCGCAAATACCGCCACCGTGCCGAGCCCTAGGTCGGCAGCAGCGCGGGCAATACGAATGGCAATCTCGCCACGGTTGGCGATGAGAATGTTGGCGATGGGCATGAATTTTCAGTCTCGCGGGCTTCGCTCAGGAATTTGCCATCCAGCCTAGGAGGCGGCAGCCGCTTTGCCCAGAGATTGCTGTTCCGAGGGAGAGGGAGGCGCTCTGTTCCCCGGAGGTGGCGGAGCCGTTCTGTTCCCCGGAGGTGGCGGAGCCGCCATCCGGGCCGGTGTCATCCCTCGAACACCGCCCCGGCCAGTGTTCGCGAGATAGGGCGGTCCCGGCTCACCGCGCTGCGGCGGCCGGGAAACAGGCTCCCCGGCAGGTGGCGGAGGCGTTCTGTTCCCCGGAGGTGGCGGAGCCGCCATCCGCGGCCGGTGTCATCCTTCGAACACCGCCCCGGCGGTGTTCGCGAGATAAGGCGGTCCCGGCTCACCGCGCTGCGGCGGCCGGGAAACAGGCTCCCCGGCAGGTGGCGGAGGCGTTCTGTTCCCCGGAGGTGGCGGAGCCGCCATCCGGGGCCGGTGTCATCCTTCGAACACTATCGGCGGCGGTGTTCGCGAGATAGGGCGATCCCGGCTCACCGCGCTGCGGCGGCTGGGAAACATCCGTTATGCGGCGGCAAATGTTGACTCTGCCGCCTGCGCCTCTGCCCGATCCAACAGCGTCAGCCGCCACATTTCGCGGCTGTAGCGCTCATAGTCATAGCCGGTGGCGGAATGGATGGTGCAGCGGTTGTCCCAGGCGACGATGTCGCCGGGCTGCCAGGCCCATTTCACTGTGTATTCCGGCCCGGTGATAGTAGGCAGCAGGCGGCGCAGGATCTGCACGCTCTCGTGCTCCTCGCCTTCCAGATCGCAGACGTCGAGAACCTCGGGCGCGATTGCTTCGCCTTTCGGCAGGATGGCGCAGGTGGAGCTGTTCAGGCCATAGAGCGCCGGCTCACCACTGACCGGGTGTTTCAGGACGATGGGCACACGGTTCGGCGGGTTGGCGGCCCGCTGCTGCGGCGTCAGGATGGGGTAATCCGGCGAGTATGTGTTGATCTTCTTGTCGTGGTGGGCCAGCGAGCAGACCGCCTCCAGCCCATCCAGCTTGGCTTTGGTGGCGCCATCCAGGCGCATGTAGGCAGTGCGCATGTCGGCGAACAGCGTTTCGCCACCCGCATCCGGCGCCTGCTTGCAATGAAAGACCGAGCCGATGGGCGGATGCCGGCGGAAGGTGGAATCGGTGTGCCAGACCGGGCGGCGCGTTTCCGGGTTGTAGCGCATGTCGTCGTCGGTGCGCAGTTGCGGCACGCGCGCCAGAGACGCCTTCAGATTGCCGGCCTCGTCGCGGATATTGCCGATGCGCAGGATCGGGAAGCCCTGCACCATCTTGTCTTCGCGGGCCGTCATGCCGTCGTGCTCAACCGCACCGAACACCTCCGACCAGGTGAGGAGTTCCTCCGGCGAGGTATCGGCCAGGTCAGGGCCGCGCACTGCCAGCAGACCACCATGCTTGGTTCGGAGATCGAACGCCTCGCGCTGGAATGCGGGGTCGAGCAGGTCACCGCGCGTGACGCCTTCGATCATGATCCCGAAACTGCCGTTCAGGGGGGAGGTTTTGTGGTTCATTGGCTTGGCTCCTCTCTAACCCAATTGCCGCCGGTAGAGCGCAATCAGGCGTTCCCAATGGCGCTCGGCGGCGGGGACATCGTAGCACCAACGGCCTGGGAAGGCGAAGCCGTGATGCACGCCGGGCTGAATTTCCAACTCGCCGGCATTGCCGGAGGCGTCAAACAGCGCCTTCAGCTTCGCCACCATGTCCAGCGGCGCCAGGTCATCATGCTCGGCGCAGGAAATGTAGAGTTCGCCCTTGGCCTGGCCGAGGGTACGGTGCGGACTTTCCTCGGCGTCCTCGTTCACCAGCCAGGTGCCATAGAAGCTGGCAGCGGCGGCGATCCGGCCCGGGAAGCGCGCGGCGGCGGCCAGGGAGTAGGGGCCGCTCATGCAATAGCCGTGGGTGCCGACCGGGCCGCTGCTGATCTGCGGCTGTGCGTCGATCCAGGCGAGCATTGCGCCGATATCGCTCATCACCGGCGGGATGGTCATCTTGGTGCGGACGGCGCGCATGCGGGCCTGCTCCGGGTGGCCCTTTTCCAGCACGGTCTCCGGGTCGTATTTGGTGTCCTTGCCGGCGCGATAATAGAGGTTTGGCAGCAGCACCGCATAGCCGACGGTCGCCAGGCGGCGGGCCATGCCGTACAACTCCTCGCGGATGCCGGGCGCATCCATCAGCATGAGCACAGCGGGGGCCGGGTCGCCGCGTTCCGGGCGGCAGAGAAAGGTTTCCATGCCGCCATCGGCGGTGGGCAGGTTGAAAATCTCTTCAATCATTGCACGATCTCCAGGAATTGCACGAGCCGGTCGAGCCGGCGCAAGACGTCATCGGCGGGGGCGGCTTTCAGGCCGAAAATGCAGCGGTTCACGCCGGCCTCGCGCAGTTGGGCTATGCGGTCGGGGTCGCGCGGGGTGCCGAAGGTGGTGATGGGCATGGCATCACGGCCCGCGTCGTCGGTGCGCTGGCGCAGCTCGGCCATCATGGCGAGGCGTTCGTCCCAACGGTCGTGATCGGGATGGTCGGCCAGCATCGGGATCCAGCCGTCGCCATAGGTCATCACCCGGTCGAGCGTGCGCGGTGCGTCGCCGCCGATGAAGATACGCGGGTGCGGTTGCTGTGCAGGCTTCGGCCAGGACCAGATGTCGTCGAAATTGACGAACTCGCCGTGGTAGGAGGCTTTTTCCTGGGTCCAGATCGTGCGCATGGCCTCGCACCGTTCGCGCATCAGCTTGAAGCGCTTGCCCCAGATGCCGCCATGGTTCTCCATCTCCGGCTGGTTCCAGCCACCGCCGACACCGAAATCGACACGCCCGCCGGAGATATGGTCGATGCTGGCCACTTCCTTTGCCGTGATGATCGGGTCGCGCTCCACCACCAGGCAAATGCCGGTGCCAAGCCGGATGCGTTTGGTCACGGCAGCCGCCGCTGCCAGGCCGATGAACATGTCCAGATTGTGCGAGTAGTCCGGCGGCATCTTGTCGGCAATGCGGAACGCCGCGTCGCTGCCAGCCGGAATATGCGTGTGGTCAGGGATGAACAGCGCGTCGAAACCCCGCTCCTCCACCGCGATGGCAAGGTCCGCCGGTCCCATCGAGAAGTCGGTGGCGAACATGGTAACGCCGAATTCCATCGGTGCGCCTCCTCTAAGCTTTACCCTTAACTGCCTAGAGTGTTGCGCGCACCGGCCACGGTTGCAAGCGGCGGGTCGCCGACCTATGCGGCCCGCTGCAACCCGTAGAGCGACGCGTACTTAGAGTCCTTGTCCGCCAATTGCTGCGCCAGAGCGACGAAGACGTCCGCCTGCTTGATCACGGCCTCGTCGACGAACTTGCCCGTGCTGCGCTCGTAATAGCTCTGGCCGCCGTTTCCCTTGAAGGTGCCAATGCGGTCCAGCGCTACCGCCACGTCGTCTGGGTCTGGCGCAAATACGTCGAGGGCGATATCGATTTGCGCCGGGTGCAGGGTCCAGGCGCCCTCGCATCCCATCAGGTAGGCATTCAGGTATTGCTGCCGGCAGGCATCGGGATCGCCGAAGTTGCCGAATGGGCCGTACATCGGCTTCAAGCCATTGGCGCGGCAGGCGGCGACCATCGCCGAGATATGGTAGTGCCAGACGTCTTGCTGAAAGAAACCCCGCGAGGCAGCCGGCGTGTCATTGGCCGGCTGCGGGGCCAAAACGCCATACGCCGGAATGCTGCCGCCGACATCCTGGGTCTTGATGCCCAGGCTGGCGGCATAGTCGGCGGGGCCAAAGCTCATGCCGTGCATGCGCGGGCTGGCCGCCGCGATAGCGTTGACGTTGACGATGCCGTCGCCGGTTTCGAGGATGGCGTGGATCTGGATCGGCCTGGCGATTCCGTGCTCGGCCTCCAACATGGTCAGCAGGCGTTCGAGCGCGCGCACGTCGCCAGCGTTCCGGACCATCGGCAGCATGATCACGTCGAGCTTATCGCCAACCGCCGAGACGACATCACGGACGTCATCGAGCCCCCATTCGGTGTCGAGGGCGTTGATCCGGGTCCAAAGGCCGGTGCCGGCCATATCGGTGGTGCGGCAGAACTCGATGAAGCCGCGCCGCGCCGCGGCTTTCTGGGCCGGCTCCACCCCATCCTCGAAATTGCCGAGCAACACATCGACCTTGCCCACCATATCCTGAGCCTTGCCGCGCATTTTCTCGTTGTGGGGCGGGAAGAAGTGCACGGCGCGTTCCGGCCTCGGCTCACGGTTGAACACCGGATCGGCGCGGTCGACGTTCAGCCGGTGATTGGCCGACGCCAGGTCGCCGCGCTGTATCGACTTTGCGGTCGGCATGACAACCCAATAATCCAGGTCGAGCACGACGCTCGGGTCGTATTCGCCGTCAGCGGTCTGGTACGGAAAAGCCTCGCCAATGGCGCCTGGCAAATTCTTGGCCGTAACCGTGCGGATGCGCAGCAGGGCCAGGTCGTCGCGCCCGACGAGCTTGGCCTTGTCAAGCACCGCGGAATACGATTGCAGGGCATCGCCCTCGAAGGTTGGCGCCGTATGCGCGCCGCCGTTGATCGCCACGACGTCCAGCGCGTTACCCAAGCCGTTTGCGGTCTGGGCAAAGGCGTGCTGCATCACATGCCCGCCATAAATCAGGCGCGCTTTCGCGCCGTTCGGGCCGCTGGTGATGGCGTTGAAATGCACCGCCGCGCTGTTACCGCCGGCGAGGCGGGTCGCGATCATGTGGTCCTCGGCCATCTCGGCGCTGGCCCCGTGATCGATCTTCTCGCCGACGCAATAGTCCTCCCATGCGAAGGCCGAGCCGCTCAGCCTCGGATCGAAGGTGCCGCGGGGGATTTGCAGCAACGGCGAAAGTTCGATGCTCGCCGGCTCGACGATTTGCTGCAGTTCCGGAATGGCAGTTTCTGGCGTGTCGGCGCTACAGTCCCGTGTCTTGACCATCACCCAACGTTTGAAACTCAAGACCTCGGCCTGTGTCTGGTTGCGCGCGGTGGTGTGGACATAGACGTTGCCGGATCTGCCGTTCGAATTCCGCTTCAAGCCGATAATCTGCGTCTCGGCGGTCAACGTGTCGCCAGGCAGAGTCGCGCCGCCGAACCGAACCTCCGCATAACCAAGATTGGCGACGGCGTTTTGCGAGACGTCGGGAACCGTCAGTCCGAACACCTTGTGAAACACAACCATGTTCGAAACCGGCGCTACCTCGTACCCGACGCTCCGGGCGAAGCTGATCGAGGCAGGAACCGGCAATCGTGAGCCGTAGAGAGCCTGCGCATTACTCGTATCTGCCGCCGATATGGTGATCGGCATACTGTGCTGAATTCTCCAGCCGACATGGAAATCTTCGAAATAGTTGCCATAGTTTGTCTTCGACGCCGGCAAGCTCATAGTAATCCCTAAGTGTAGTGATGCAGTGGGCGGCCTGCGGGTAATGACTTTCCCCAATTTTGTCAATGTGTCCGAATAGTTTAGTATTTTCTCACAACTTATCGTAGCGCAGGCGACGCCCCCCGAAACTGGGCCCGTCGCCTAAGAGCCCGAGCGATATGCGACCCTACTCCCGCAGCACCGGCTCCAGCCATGCGGCGTGGGCCAGGGTTTCGTGGGCGCGGCCGGCGGCGCCCACGCATTGGACGCCGATGGGCATGCCTGAGGGTCCCTGCATGCCCGGCACCGTCACGCACGGCACGCCCAGCATCGTCCACATCCGGTTAAAGTTGGGCGATCCGGTGAAGGCCAGATTTTGGGGAGCCTCCCCCGGGGCAGCCGGCGTCAAGACCGCGCCGAAGCGCTGGAACACTTGCCAGAACATGGCCTTGCAGGTTGCCTGGACATTACGCGCCCAATCGTAACGCTCCCGCGTGTGCTCGCCGCCGTCGGCGATATAGTCCCGCAGGGCAACCGACAGCTTGTCGCCGTGAACGCAGCGCTCGTAGGCGAGGCCGCGCCAGGCCTCGTAAGTCATGATGACGTCCTGGGCTTCCAGCGCGTCCTTAAAGGCAGACGGCAGGTCGATCTCGATCACCGTGCCACCGGCGGCCTGAACCTTGGCGATGGCCTGCTTCATCACCTTTTGCATGCCGCCCTCCGCCTCGCTCCACACCGGTGTTTTGACGAAGGCGAAGGCTGGAGCGGGGCCGATATCGGGTAGGGTCTGGATCGGCGCCGCCTCCATGATCGAGGCGAATGCATTGGCGTCGGCGACGGAGCGCGCCATGCAGCCGATGGTATCCAGGCTCTCCGCCAGCACCTTCATGCCGTTCCGCATGATACGGCCATGGGTGGGCTTGTAGCCAACGACGCCGCAAAAGCTGGCCGGGCGGATGATCGAGCCGGAGGTCTGTGTGCCAATGCCCAGTGGTATCTGAAAGTCGCCGACGCCCGCCGCCGATCCGCTGGACGAGCCGCCGGGCGTGCGGGTGGGGTCGTGCGGGTTGCGGGTAGGGCCCGGGTTGCGCATGGCGAATTCGGTGGTCACCGTCTTGCCCATCACCACCATGCCGGCATCGCGCAGCAGGGCTACGCACGCCGCATCGTGCGAGGGCCGGTTGTCAGGGTAGATCGGCGAGCCATGGGTGGTCGGCATATCGTGGGTATCGAGGATATCCTTCACACCGACCGGCACACCATGCAGCGGCGAGCGCGGCCGCTCCGCATCGCGGGTGCGCGCCTCGGCCAGTGCTTGTTCCGGATCGAGGTGGACCCAGGCGCGGACCGCCTCGTCCCGCTCGTCGATGCGCTCCAGATGCGCCTGTACCAGCTTTTCGGAGGTCAACCGCCCGGCGGCGATCTCCCTGGCGGCGTCGAGGGCGGTGAGTTCGGTCGGGTGGGTCATTCGGCGGGCTCTCACGCTTGGCGGTGGGCATCGGCTCGGGCATAGTCTGCCGTCATATGCATGCCAGCGCCAAGTTGAATTCTGCTACAGAGATGATCCCCCATGTCGAATGCCGCCGCGATCCACCACATTCCGGGCGAAACCGTGCGCCGCCAGATCGAGGCGGTGCTGACCGCATGGGGTGTAGCGGCGAAGCCCGCGGCGACCGCCGCCGAGGCGCTGACAGATGCGGATATGCACGGTGTCGACTCGCACGGCATCGGCCTGATCCCGCTCTACGATCAACGCCGCGGCCAGGGGCGGATCAATGTCGATGCGGAACCGCAAGTCGTGCGTGAGAAAGCCGCCGTCGCGCTGATCGACGCCGACCGCTCGCTTGGTCATCCGGTCTCGGTGCAGGCGATGCGGCTGGCGTGCGAGAAGGCGCGGGAGGCCGGCGTGGGTCTGGTCGGGGTGCGCAACTCCAACCATTTCGGCGCGGCTGGCTATTATGCAAGGCTGGCGGCGAAGGAAGGGCTGATCGGCTGGGCGATGACGCACGCGCCGGGGGCCGCCATCGTGCCGACCTTCGGCCGTGACGCGGCGCTGGGCACCAACCCCATCGCCTTTGCCGCGCCGGCCCAGCACAACGCACCGTTCGCGCTGGACATGGCGACCTCGACTGTCGCGGTCAATAAGATCCGCAACGCCCACCGGCGCGGCAAGTCGATCCCGCCCGGCTGGGCGATGGATGAGGCCGGCCAGCCCACCACCGACCCGGAGGTCGGGTTTACCGCCTGCCGCGTCACGCCAGTCGGCGGCACGCGCGAGCTTGGCAGTCACAAAGGCTATGGCCTAGCGATGATGGTCGAAATCCTATGCGCGGTTTTGACCGGCGCATGGAGCGAGCCGGGAGAAACCGACGCACAGGGCCGCCCGGTCAAAAGTGCGAGCCAGACCGGTCACTTCTTTCTAGCGATCGATCCGAACAGGCTGCGCGGCGGCTCGGCGTTCGGGGAAGACCTCGACCGGATGATCGACATGCTGCACGCAACGCCGCCGGTGGACCCGGCAAAGCCGGTCCTGGTCGCCGGCGATCCGGAATACGCCACGTACGCGGAGCGCTCTGCGGCCGGCATCCCCTTGCCGGAGAGCCTGCTGGACGAGTTGCGCGACGTCGTTCGCCGCTGCAACGCGCCGTTCCTGCTAGGTTAATTGCCGCAGACAGACTTACTGCTGCTTGGCGCTCATCGCCTCATGACGCCAGCGAATATCCGCCGGCCACGTGCTCTTGATGTAGGCCAAAGAGGCGGCGATCATCAATTCCTATTCACCGCCAGAATACCGGAACTACTTCGTCGTAACTGCTCACGTGGTTGGCAGAATTGTGTTGCGTCCAGGGTCTGGATGTGAG
>CAXBDI010000028.1:0-39757 GCA_963974445.1 uncultured Alphaproteobacteria bacterium | reverse complement strand
CAACCGCCTCTACCCCGGCTCGCCCTCCCTCGCCGCACAGGTGCTGCGGCGGCAGGATGAAATGTGGCTGTGGGAATTGCATCCGCGTGAGCATGCGGTGCTGGAGCGGTTGTTCGCCAGGGACCGCCGCGCCAGCGTCTTCCACGCGGACGGCACCATCGGCCTGCCCCTGAAGGTTCCGCCGAAAGCACCGGCGCCGCAGCGCGGCTTGCTACAGATCGACCCCAGCTACGAGTTGAAGGGCGAGTACGAGGCATTGCCGCGACTGATCAAGCGGTTGCGTCAGCGCTGGCCACGGTCCGCCGGGATGCTTTGGTATCCGATGCTGCCGGCCGACCGGCATTCGGCCATGGTCACAACATTGTGCGCCAGCCACCCGGACCTGAAGCGCAATGAGGCGGTCTGGAGCGATCCGGCCGCTGGCCGCGGTCTCTACGGCAGCGGCGTTCTATACTGGGCTATGGAGGCTGCTGGGCTGGCGCGCCCGGCATTTCGCGCCACAGCGCCGGCCAAAACGGGGGCTAGCGGAAGCGCACGGCCTTCCCTATGATCCGCCAGCCGCGCGCCGCTGAAATGGCGCAAAGCCTTTGTCAGAACTGGGAGTTTAACAATGAAACGTACAGTAATAGCCGTTGCTGCAGCCCTCGGCTTGGGCATGTTGGCGACCCCCGCCGCGGCTGCCGACTATGGTAAGCGCGAGTTCAAGGTGGTTGGCACATGGGGCAACCTGGACCATTGGAAAGAGCGCGAGAGCAAATTCTGGAACGAAACCGTTCCGGCGGCTTCGGGTGGTGCGCTGACCGCGAACGCCAAGCCTTACACCGAACTCGGCCTTTCAGGCTACGAGGTGATGCGGCTCTTGAAGCTCGGCGTTTACGACGCGGCGCACAGCCTGGCCACCTATTCCAGCCAGGATAGCCCGGCCATCGAAGGGACCGACCTCGCCGGTCTGACTCAGGATCTGGATGTGTATCGGGAGATGATCAACTCCTACCGCGATATCATGACCCGTGAACTGTCGGACAAGTTCAACTCGCACCTGATGATGGTCTACGCGTGGCCGTCGCAGCAACTGTTCTGCAACATGGGCGACAAGAGCAAGACCAACGTCTCGCTCGCCGATCTCCAGGGCAAGAAAATCCGCACCTACTCTACCACGCTCGGCGATTTCATCGAAGGCATCGGCGCCAGCGCCGTCACCATCGCCTTTGCCGAGGTCGTACCCGCCCTGCAAAAGGGCGTCGCCGACTGCGGCCTGACTGGCACCCTGCCGGCGTATAACGCCAAGTGGTACCAGGTGGTTACCCACAACATTCGCATCCGCCTCGGCTATGCCAACTCCTTCCTGGCGATGAACAACAAGACCTGGGAAAGCCTCACGCCGGATGCGCAGAAGCTGCTGATGAGCGAGTCGGCCAAGCTGGAGGAAGAAATGTGGGCCGCGACGGCGAAGAACGACCAGCGCGGCATGGACTGCAACGCCAGCGGGCCGTGCGACATCGGCGAGCCCGGTGGTATGATCCCGGTCGAGCCCAGCGAAGAAGACAAGGCCAAGCTGAAAGAGATCGTTCAGGACTTCGTGGTGAAGCGCTGGGCTGCCCGTTGCGGCACCGAGAAGTGCGTGAACGAGTGGAATGAGACGATCGGCAAGATCGTCGGCATGACCGCGAAACTCTAGGTCCTGTTGATCCGATAGCGCCGCCGCTGCCGTATGTTGCGGCAGCGGCGCGTAGCGTGTGTGGGCACCCCGGTCTTGGGTGAACGCACCCGGTCGCATCGGATCGTGTACCGGTGTTCTGTATCGGCGATATTAGAGCATCAATTCCGAGGCTTGTGATGCATCAACTTCATGGTTTTCTTGTCGGAGTATCGCGCTGGGCCGTATGGGCCGGCGGCTTGGCGCTGCTGATCTCGGCATTCATCGTTACTGTCGATGTGTTCATGCGCAAATTCTTCTCTATCACCATGAGCGGATCGGACGAGATATCCGGCTATGTGTTCGCAGCCAGCACCACTTGGGCCTATTCCTACTGCCTGCTGAACCGCGCCAATGTCCGCATCGATGCTCTGTACAACTTTCTGCCGAGGCCGGTTCGCGCCGTGCTGGATGTTGTGGGTGTGACGCTGCTGTTGGGCTATATGGGCGTGCTGACAGAGCGGGCGACTGGGGTTTTTCAGGAATCCTGGGCCAACGGCTCGGTGTCCGTCACGACGTTGCAGACACCGTTGTGGATCCCGCAATTGCTGTGGCTGGCCGGCCTCTACCTGTTCATGCTGACGCTGGTTTTCGTGACGATCACCGCCCTGGTCGGCCTGTTGAAAGGCGATCTGGACCGGGTGCAAATGACCGCCGGCGTGCGCTCGCTGGAGGACGAAATCAAAGGCGAAACCCACGGCATGGGCGCCAAATTCAAGACCGGGGAAGTCTGAGCCATGGCCCTTTGGACAGTCGTCATCCTCGCGGTTTTGGTGCTGAGTGCCGTACCGGTCGCCGCCGTGCTCGGCATCCTGACGCTGACACTCGACCAGATGCAGTTCGACGGAAATCTGTCGTTGGCCATCGGCGAATTCACCTGGGACAAGAGCAAAGAATTCATCCTCGTCGCCATACCGATGTTCATCCTGCTGGGGGAGATCATCCTGCGGGCCGGCATTGCCACACGCATGTACGCCGCGGTGGTGCAATGGCTGAGTTGGCTGCCTGGCGGCCTGATGCATGCGAATATCGGAACGTCCACCATCTTTGCCGCAACCAGCGGCTCCAGCGTCGCGACGGCTGCGACGGTCGGGACGGTCGCCTATCCCGAGATCGAGCGGCGTGGCTATAACGAAAGCCTGTTCCTCGGCTCGCTGGCGGCGGGCGGCACGCTGGGAATCCTGATCCCGCCGTCGATCAATCTGATCATCTACGGTCTGATCACCGACACCTCTGTCCCGGAACTGTACCTGGCCGGCATCTTTCCAGGCATCATTCTGGCGGGCCTGTTCATGGCGGTGGTCATCCTCGCCTGCCTGTTCAGGCCAAAATGGGGTGGCCAGAAGGTCGAGACCTCATGGCGGCAGCGCATCCGCACCTTGCCGGATCTGGTCCCGCCGGTCCTGCTGTTCCTGGTCGTCGTCGGGTCGATCTACGCCGGCGTCGCGACGCCGACCGAGGCAGCATCGGTTGGTGTGGTGTTCGCCTGTATCCTCGCGGCTTGGACCCACACCCTCAGTTGGACCATGTTGAAGGAGGCGTTCGAGGGCACCATGCGCACGACAGCGATGATCATGCTGATCATCCTGGCGGCCGTGTTCCTGAATTTCGTACTGGGCTTCATGGGCGTCACCCAGGAGATTCTGCAGGCCATCGAGGCGCTGGGGCTGACGGCGCTCGAGACGATGCTGATCATCATCCTGTTCTACCTGATCCTGGGGATGTTCATGGAGACCCTGTCGATGATGCTGACGACGGTCCCCATCGTCTTCCCCATCGTAGCCTCGCTCGGCTACGATCTGGTGTGGTTCGGCATCATGATTACCGTGCTGATGGAGACGGCGCTGATCACCCCGCCGATCGGCGTGAACCTGTATGTCGTGCACGGCATCCGTACCGCCGGCAAATTCAATGACGTCGCTTATGGTGCTGCACCCTTCGTGCTGGCCATGCTGGCGATGATCGCCCTGCTGCTGATGGCGCCGGGCCTGGCGCTATGGCTGCCGCAACAGATTTATTAATGGTTATCCCTAAACTTTTGCGTGCATACGCCTTATGGTCGGGTTGAAATAGCCCGAAATCAGCGGATGGTCACTGCAACTGCCAAAGACATCACTCTCAGGGGCCGGCGCGGCGGCTCAGCCGATGTTGGGGTTGCCGCCACAGTTTGCCGTGACCACTGCTTCGCGCCCGCTGCGCCTCGCCATCATGACCAGCCGGCCGCCGCTGCCGATGTTGCGCGCCGACCAGATGACGGTCGCCCACTGGCTGGCCTTTCTGGCAGCGCGAGGACATCGGGTGGAGTTGTTCGCCCTCCACGATGCGCCGGTAGAACCAGGGGCGACAGCCTGGCTGATGGAGCATTGCGCCGCCGTGCACTGGTTTCACAGACCGCGCTGGCGGTCGATTGTTGGCGCTGCCGCCGCGTGGCTGCAAGGCCGGCCTTTGCAGGTTGGCTATTTCGATGACACCGCGCAGGCCAGGGCCTTGCGAGGTGCCGAAGACCGCTTCGATCTGGTTTATGCCTACTACATCCGCAGCGCGGAGGCGGCTCGCCACTTGCGCCGCGCGCCGACCGTGCTCGCCATGCAACTGTCTCAGACCCTGAACATCGAACGCATGCTGGCGAGCTTCAGCACGCGCCGCGAGCGCCTGCTCTACACCCTGGAATTGCCGCGGGTGCGAAGCTATGAGGCGCGGGTCTGGAGCGACTTCACCCAGACCGTGCTGATTGGGCCAGCAGACTTGGCGGCGGTCGAACGCGCCTGCGGGCAAAGCGGGCAACGGCGCATCGACAATGCGGTGCTAATCCCGCATGGCGTCGACCTTTCACGTCCGCCACCCGCCGCTGAGTTGCAGGAACCGGATACCGCTCTGTTCCTGGGCGTGCTGGCGACCAACACCAATGTGGAGGCGGTGCTGTGGTTCTGCCGCGAGGTCTGGCCGCAGGTCCGCCAGCAAAGGCCTAACGCCCGCTTCCTGGTATTGGGCAGGCGGCCACGCTCGGTGATCCAGGCTCTGGACGGCATCGACGGCGTCGAGGTCGTCGGCGAGGTGGACGACCCCGCACCCCACCTCGCCCGCGCGGCCGTGTGCGTGAACCCGGTGCGGGCCGGGGCCGGCATGCAGAACAAGCTGTTGGACTATGCCGCCGCCGGCAAAGCCATGGTCGCAACCTCCGTCGCCAACGAGGGCATCGGCCTGCCGCCGGGTGAGGCCGTCGCGATCGCCGACACGCCCAACACCTTTGCCGCGGAGGTCATCAGGCTGATGCAGGACGGCGAGGAGCGCACCCGGCTCGGCAAGGCGGCTCGTGACTTCGTCGAGGCAGGTTGGAGTTGGGAAGCCTGGTTCCTGCGGCTGGAGGCGACGCTCTACGAAACCGCCGGGATCGAGCCTTGAGCCGCGGTGCATCGCCTGTGACCATCGTGTTGGCGGCGGTGTTCCTGGCCGGTTTCTACCTGCACGCCGACCTGACTTTGGCGCCTGGGTTGAAGGTGCCGGCGGTGGGCGCGCTGGCCGGCGGCGGCGGCTTGCTGGCCCTGCACGTCGGGCGGCTGCGCCATGGCGACCTTTTGTTCGCTGGGTCCTGGGTGGCCATCGCCCTCGCCTCGCTGGCACTGAACCCGGCGCTATGGGGCGGCACGATGTGGCGCGATCACGGCGGCGAGTACGCGACCAGCATGCTGGTGTTCGCCGCCAGCCTGGCCATGGCGTTTGGCGTGTGGACCGCGTTGCGGCTGTGGAGCGCCGACGCCTTGGCACGGATGGCCGCGATCTGCCTGGCGCTGATCCTGGCTGGAGTGGTGGCGGAGCGGTTTCTCGGCCTCGACACCCTATCGGAGGCGGTGCGCAGTGCGCTCTATGCCGAAGACCTGACCTACGCCGCCGATCTGCGCGACCGGCTGATCTATGGCTCGATCCGGCCGAAGCTGTTCACCAGCGAACCTAGCCACATCGCCAAATTCTTCGTGCTGATGGTGCTGGTCTGGTACGCCACGTCGCGCAGCCCCTGGCGCGTGCCGTGGCTCTACGCCTGGCTGGCGGGCGGCGTGCTGCTGGTGCAGAGCCCCAGCGTGCTGATTGCTTTGCCGGCGGCGTGGATGGCCGATATCTGCCGGCACCGCAGCGCGCTTGGCTGGCTGGTGGCAATCGGTGGCATTCTGCTGGTGACACCGCTGGTGCTGATCCTCGGCGACAGCGCCTTCAGCGGCCGAATGGAGCATATCGCGAGCGGCCAGGACACCAGCTTCCTCATCCGCTTCGTGCTGCCGTTCGAGGTCCTGGCCCGTGTTTGGAGCGATTACCCGCTGTTCGGCCTCGGCTTCGGCGCGAAGGAAAGCGGCATCCCCTATACCATCGCGGCGGCGCAAGACCTTGGACTGGACGTCGCCGTACTGCTGACGACAACCTCGCCGCTCGGCAATAACGGCCTGGCCATCGGCCTGATCCAACTGGGCGTGGTCGGCAGCCTGGCGTTTATAGCCAGCCTCGTCGCCTTCTGGCGCTTTGCCTGCGGCGGCTTCTGGCCGTTCGTTGCAATCGGAATGCTCTGCTATCTGCTGCTGATCGGCGGCGTCAACGATCCCCGCTTTTGGGGAGGGTTCGCCCTGCTAACTGCCGCCGGTGCAGTCGCCCAGTCGGCTAGGAGACTGCCGCATCCCGCATCAGTTCCGGCTTGATCTTCAGGCCGTGCCCCGGCGTCTCCGGCGCGGTGACGATGCCGTTTACCGGCGCCGGCGCGTCGATGAAAACGCCGTCCATCAGACCCATATCCTCCAGAATCTCGGCGTTCGGGATGGAGGCGCAGAGGTGGATCATCAGTTCCGGATAGAGATGCGGCGCGATTTTCAGGCCCCAGGTGTCGGCGATCACCGCGATCTTGCGCAACTCGGTCAGGCCGCCGCGCACCACGTCCGGCTGCAGGATCGGGCAGCACGGGTCCTCGAAGAAGGGTTGCATGTCATAGCGGGTGAAGTGGCTCTCGCCGCCAACGACACGGGTGCGGGTCAGCGCCTTGGCGATGCGGCGGTAGCCAGCGAAGTCGGGGGGGATCACCGGCTCTTCCAGCCAATAGATGCCGTGCTCCTCCAGCTTGTGGCCCATGATGATGGCCTTGTCGGCGGTCCAGGCCATGTTGACGTCGACCATGATGTCGATCTCAGCCCCGACCGTGTCGCGCATCAGGGCGACGTTGGCCACGTCCTCGGCGTCGGTCCAGATGTGGCCGACCTGCATCTTGATCGCCTTGAAGCCGTCGCGCACGAAGCGCGCGCCCTTCTCCGCCATGCCCTCGCCGCCCATGCCACGCCAGCAGCCGGAGCCGTAGGCCGGCATCTCGGTCCGCACGTTGCCCCAAAGCCGGTGCAGCGGCAGGCCGGCCGCCTGGCCGACGATATCCCAGAGCGCCACGTCGATGGCGCTGATCGCGTAGAGGTTGGCGCCCATGCGCCCGTCGGCGATGGAGCCCATGTACATCTCGCGCCACAGCCCCTCCACCTCGGTCGCGTCGCGCCCGATGATGTGCGGCAGGTATTGCTCCTCCAACGCGGCTTTTACCGTGCGGAAGCCGTCGCGCAGGAACAGTTGGTAGCCGAGGCCGACATGGCCGGCCTTGGTCTCGACCTCCAGCACCAATATCTCGCGGTCGCGGGTGAAATTGGCGGAGAGCTTCGGTTGCTCCACGAACGGTGTGCGCAGCAGCGTGACCTTGGCGGAGGCGATGGTGGTATCGGGGCGAGGCATTGGTGGCTTCCCTGTGAACGGATGTGTTGGCCGCGACTGTAGGCCAAACCGGCCGCCTCACTCCACCGCTATCGGCAGGCCGCTGTCGCTTTTGATCTCCTCCATCGACAGGGTGGAGGTGACGCTGAAGATTTTCACGTGGCTGATCAGTTCGCGGTAGAACTCGTCATAGGCGCGGGGATTGGGCACGCGGACCTTCAGGATATAGTCGACCTCGCCGGCCAGCCGGTGCGCCTCGATCACGGCGGAGCTGCCCTGCACCGCCTCCAGAAAACGTTGTAGCCAGTCAGCGTCATGCTCCGACGTTCGGATAAAGACGAAGAAACAGGCTTCGAGACCGACGGCGTCCGGATCGATGATGGCGACCTGCCGCTTGATCACCCCACTCGCCTTCAGCCGCTTGATCCGGTTCCACACCGGCGTGCGCGATGAGCCGACAATCTGAGCCAGTTCATCCAGCGGCCTGGTCGCATCGTCCTGCAGGGCGATGAGGATTTTCCGGTCTAGTTCGTCCAGCGAAACATCCATTTGCTTAACACCTAAAGTATGTCGAAAATTTTCTTTACACCCGCCCAAATTAGATTGAGCGTCCCTACTTTAATCCACAAACTGCAAATATGTGGAAAATTTTTCTGCCGCCCGTCATATTAGCAATGAACCTCGACAAACACCGTGCGTGTAGGAACAAACCCGCGATGCATTCGTGCAATCCTGTCAGACTATCCGACACCGGCGACAGCCCGGCACCGCCCGAAACACCGGACGACGTGCTGCGAGCAGTCCGCCGCTTGAGCGCCCGGGACTTCCGCGGCGCCTGGTATCCTGAAATGGCGTCCGACGCGCCTCCTGACGAGGCGCCTGCACTCCACCCGGAAGCCGATCTGGCTCGGATGCTGCTGCCAGCCCATTCCCAGTTCGTGTTCTATCACGTTTAGACAACTCAACCCCGGATACCCGATTGAGACGGAGCCTCCCTATGCCGCCGATCAGCCATGAGAACGCCGCGACCGACCCCGCCACGCGCGACCTGCTGTCCTTGAATGCCTTGGAAAGCGGCGGCGGCGATTTTTCGGCAGCGCTGGAAGTGGCGGACGATGCGGAACCGCGAGCCCTCGCACCATATTTCGCGACGGTCGATCTGATCTCTATCCGCATCCCAAGCCTCAGCGACGGGCGCGGGTTTGCGTTGGCGCGGCGGCTGCGGGCGCTGGGATATCAGGGCCGGTTGCAGGCCAAGGGCGAGGGTGTCGCCGGCCTGCTCAGTGCGGCGCGCGCCAGCGGCTTCGATGAGGTTGAGGTTGCGCCGACGCTCCACTCCGCCCGCTTCCAACCGGCCTTGCGATCGGCGGCAAACGCCAACGCGGCATAGCCTTCTCGCCACCGGTCCGGCACTTATCGCTGGCATCGGCGTCTGGTCAGCCGTAATGTCTCGCATGAATTCAACTCTGCGAGGCGCGCCATGAAGTTCTGTTATTTCGACGATTACCGCCTGGGCGTGGTCAAGGACGACCGCGTCGTTGACATCACGGCACTGGCGCAACACCTGCCGCATCGTGACAGCCGCGACCTGATCATCGGCGTGATCGAGCAGTACGCCTCACTGCGCCCCAAGATCGAGGACGCGCTGAACGGCGAAGAAGGCGTGCTGATCAGCCAGGTTCGCCTGCGCCCGCCGGTGCCCCGCCCTGGCAAGATCGACTGCATGGCCGTCAACTATATGGAGGACGGCACGCTGGAGAAAGCGGCGCCGATCAACGCCTTTCACAAGACCGCCAACTCGCTGATCGGCCAGGACGATAAGATGGTGCTGCCAGATGCGCCCGCCGGCATTTTCGAGGGCGAGGCCGAGTTGGCGCTGGTGATCGGCAAGCGGGCGACCAACGTCAGCCAAGCCGACGCGATGGGTCACATCTTTGGCTATATGAACTTCATCGACGGCTCCGCCCGCGATCTGCCGCCACCGGGCAACGTGTTCTTTCAGGCGAAGTCGCGCGACACCTTTGCGCCGACCGGGCCATTCCTGGTAACCGCCGATGAAATCGACGACCCGCAGAAATTGGCGGTGGAGTTGACCGTTAACGGCAACGTCATGCAATCGTTTAATACCGACGACATGGCCCACAAAATTCCGCGTATCATCGAATGGCTGAGTTCCATCCACACGCTGGAGCCCGGCGACATCGTCGCGACTGGCACCAACCACCGCGGCCTCAATCCGTTCCAGGATGGCGATACGGTCGAGTTGGAGGTGCAGGGCCTCAGCCGGTTGCGCTTCACAGTCTCCGACCCGCTGAAACGCACCTGGGCGCGGGTTACGCGCCTGCAACATAAAGAGTCGGGCAAGCCCGGCAACTACACGGCTCAACTCACCGGGAAATACGCGAAATAGCCATGCCAGATTCTCTCATGCCCAAAGTGGCCACCGAGCACAAAATCTCCTCCATCGATCAGCTTGAATCGATCTATGGGCCGGCCAATCCGCGGTCGCTGACCAAGGAGATCGACTATATTTCCGACCACTACCGCGCCTTCATCGACGCCTCGCCGTTTGCGATGATCGCATCGGTGGCGGACGAGGGAGTCGACTGCTCGCCACGCGGCGATCCCGCTGGTTTCGTGCGCGTGGTGGACCGGCACACGGTGATGATCCCGGATCGCAACGGCAACAACCGTGTCGATACGCTGCGCAACATCGTTCGCGATGGCCGTTGCGCGCTGCTGTTTCTGGTGCCGGGCGTCGGCGAGACCATGCGCATCAACGGCCGGGCCGAGCTTTCTCTAGAGCCGGACCTGCTCGCCAGCTTCGAGATGCAGGGCAAGCTGCCGCGATGCGTGATCGTCGTGCATGTGGAGCGGGTGTATTTCCAATGCTCGAAGGCGCTGGCCCGCTCCAAACTCTGGGACCCGGAGGCGCAAGTCCCGCGCTCCGCCCTGCCCAGCACCGGGCAGATGATCAAAGCATTGTCGCAGGAAGAGTTCGACGCCAAAGCCTATGACGAGAACTATCCGGCGCACATGGCAAAGACGATCTACTGAGCCTCTGGTTCGGCGCAAACTTGGCACCATGCCGCCTCCCCCTGAGCGCGGCGCGGTGCTAGTCTCTGCGGCATGTCAGAGCCTCGCCCCCATCCGCCTCTCGCCAACGCGCCGCCCTATCTCGCCGGACTGAACGATCCGCAGCGCCAGGCGGTGGAGGCGCTGGAGGGGCCCGTGCTGGTGTTGGCCGGGGCCGGCACCGGCAAGACCCGCGTCCTGACCACCCGCCTCGCCCATATCCTCAACCTGAACCGTGCCTGGCCGAGCCAGATTCTGGCCGTGACCTTTACTAATAAAGCGGCGCGGGAGATGAAGGAGCGGGTGGCCGCCATCGCCGGCGACGTGACGGAGGCGCTGTGGCTCGGCACCTTCCACGCGCTCTGCCTGCGCATCCTGCGGCGGCATACGGAGGTGGTGGGGTTGAAGAGCGGCTTCACCATCCTGGACACTGACGACCAGCAGCGGCTGCTGAAACAGGTGATCCAGGCAGACGGGCTCGACCCGAGCCGCTGGTTGCCGCGGCTGTTGATGCCGGCGATCCAGCGCTGGAAAGACCGCGGCCTGTCGCCAGACAAGGTATCGCCAGCCGAGGCGGGCGAGGCCGCGAACGGGCGGCTGGTGTTGCTATACACCGCCTATCAGGCGCGGCTGCGGGCGGTGAACGCGGTGGATTTCGGCGATCTGCTGCTGCTCTGCCTGCAACTGTTTCAGCAGAACCCGGATATCCTGGCCGAGTATCAGCGGCGCTTCCGCTACATCCTGGTGGACGAGTATCAGGATACCAACGTCGCGCAGTATCTCTGGCTGCGCATGCTGGCGGCGGGGCACAAGAATATTTGTTGCGTCGGCGATGACGATCAGTCGATTTATGGCTGGCGCGGCGCGGAGGTCGGCAACATCCTGCGCTTCGAGCAGGACTTCCCCGGCGCGCAGATCATCCGGCTGGAGCAGAACTACCGCTCCACCGGCCCAATCCTGGCGGCGGCGGGCGGCATCATCGCGCACAATGCGCAGCGCCTCGGCAAGACGCTCTGGACCGAGGTGGATCAGGGCGAGCCGGTCACTGTGCGCCAGGTCTGGGACGGCGACGAGGAGGCGCGGATCGTCGGCGAGCAAATCCAGTCGCTGGCTGGCCAGAGCCACAAGCTCAGCGAGATCGCCATCCTGATGCGCGCCGGCTTCCAGAGCCGCAGCTTCGAGGAACGGTTTCTGACCATCGGCCTGCCCTACCGCGTGTTCGGCGGCCTGCGTTTCTATGAGCGGCTGGAGATCAGAGATACTATTGCCTACTTGCGCCTTGCCGCCCAGCCGGCGAACGATCTGGCGTTCGAGCGGGTGCTGAACAAGCCCCGCCGCGGCATCGGCAACGCGACCCTGCAAGCGATCCACGTGGCGGCGCGGGAGGCCGGGACGCCGCTCTACGCCGCGGCCCTGCGCCTGACGGAGGGCGCGGGTCTGCCGGCGCGGGCTCGCAACGCCCTGCGCAAAGCCATGGTCGATTTCGAGCGCTGGCGGCAGATGGCGCAGGCGGAAAACGCCGACCCTGTGGAACTGACCGAGACCATTCTGGACGAAAGCGGCTACACCGCCATGCTCCAGGCGGACAAAACGCCGGAGGCGCCGGGCCGGCTGGAGAACCTCAAGGAACTGGTGCGCGCGCTGGAGGAGTTCGAGAACCTGCAAGGTTTTCTGGAGCACATCGCGCTGGTCATGGACAACGACCAGACCACGGCGGACGATCAGGTCACCATCATGACTTTGCACGCCGCCAAGGGGCTGGAGTTCGACACCGTGTTCCTGCCCGGCTGGGAGGAAGGCCTGTTCCCGCACCAGCGCGCCCTCGACGAAAGCGGCGCTGCCGGTCTGGAGGAGGAGCGCCGCCTCGCCTATGTCGGCCTGACCCGGGCGCGCAAGCGGGCGCTAATTTCCTGCGCCGCCAACCGGCGCGTGCATGGGCAATGGGTGACGGCGCTGCCATCGCGGTTCCTCACCGAGTTGCCGGAGGACCAGATCGTTTTCGCCAGCGAGCCCGGCCTGATGGGCAACACCGCCGGCGGCGCGTCTGGCTCCTGGCAGGGCAGCGGCTACGATTGGGGCTCGGGTGCATGGCGCAGGCCGTCTGCGGCGAGCGGCGGCAAGGTGGTGGATGCGGCGTGGGAGACGGTCTCACGCCCTGCCAAGACCGGCACGTTTGCAGTCGGCGAGCGGGTGTTTCACCAGAAGTTCGGCTATGGCTCGATTATCGAGATCGACGCCAACAAGCTGCACGTAGCCTTCGAAAAGTCCGGCTACAAAACCGTGGTCGACAGCTTCATAGAGAAGGTCTGACCCATTTCCAGATTTTTCCCAGCGCGTAAATTCCAGGCGGAGCAGATGCGATGAACCGTTACCGCGTCGGTGTCGATATCGGCGGCACCTTCACCGACATCGTGCTGTGGAGCCATTCTGGCGAGGTGCTGGTCAAAAAAGTCTCGTCCAGCGTCGGCGACTATGCGCAGGCGATCATCGATGGCTTCGGCGCAGTCTTCGCTGACGCCGGATTGGATGCCAGCCAGATCGAGCAGGTGCGCCACGGCACGACCGTCGCCTCCAACGCCATTCTGGAGCGCAAGGGCGCGGTCACCGGCCTGATCGGGTCGAAGGGCTTTCGCGATGTGCTGGAAATCCGCTCGCTGCGCATGCCCCGCCTCTACGATCTGACCTGGTCGAAGCCGCCGCCTTTGGTCGAACGCTTCCGCCGCGTCACGGTCGACGAGCGGGTCAACGCCGCCGGCGAGATCGTCAAAGCCTGCGCGCCATCGGACGCCGAAGCCGCCGTGCAGAAACTGTTGGACGAGGGCGTTGAGGCCATTGCGGTCTGCCTGATCAACTCCTACGCCAACCCGGCGAACGAGCTCGTGGTGAAGGCGGCTATCGAGAAACTGGCCCCCGCCCTGCCCTACTCGATCAGCGCCGAGGTCCTGCCGGAAATCCGCGAGTACGAGCGCACCTCGACCACGACGATCAACGCCTATGTCAAACCCATCGTTGCCGCCTATCTGGCCAGTCTTGAGGCTGGGTTGAAGGACGCGGGAGTCGAGGCAGAACTGCTGTTGATGCAGTCGAACGGCGGTCTGACACCGGCCGAGACCGCGAAGCGGCTGCCGATGAACATCATCGAGTCCGGGCCGGCGGGCGGCGTCGTCGGCGCGCGCTTTCTGGCGGAGGCAGGCGGGCTCGGCGATCTGATCACCTTCGACATGGGCGGCACAACCGCCAAGGCCAGCATGGTCGAGGACGGCCGCTATGCCCGCGCTGATGAGTTCGAGGTCGGCGGCGGCATACTCGCCGGCTCTCGCCTGCTGACCGGGGCTGGCTACAAGCTGAAGACGCAGGCCATCGACCTGGCCGAGGTCGGCGCCGGCGGCGGCTCGCTGGTTTGGATCGATATGGGCGGGGCGCTACAGATCGGCCCGCAAAGCGCTGGCGCCTCGCCCGGCCCGGTCTGCTATGACGCTGGCGGCGAGGAGCCGACGGTGACGGACGCCAACCTAATCCTGGGCTATCTGAACCCGGAGTCGCTAGCCGGCGGCAGTGTGCAACTCAACGCGGAGAAGGCGCGGGACGTCTTCGCGGCCAAGGTCGCTCAACCCCTCGGCCTGTCGTTGGAGGATGCGGCGCTGGGCGCGCATCGGGTGGCAGCCTCGAACATGATCCGGGCGATCAAGTCGGTCTCGACCGAGCGCGGCCGTGACCCGCGCAGCTACGCCCTATTCGCGTTCGGCGGCAACGGCCCCCTGTTCGCAGCCGGCATGGCCGCGGAACTGGGCATCGGACGCGTGGTGGTGCCCCCTGCCCCCGGCGTGTTCTCCGCCTTCGGCCTGCTCTACGCCGATGTCGAGCATCATTACACCCGCACCCAGCGCCGTCTGCTCGCCCAAAGCGACCCGGCGGAAATCGGCGCGCTGTGGGCGGCGCTGGAGGATGAAGGGCGAGCGCAACTGGCGCGGGATGGCTTCCCGCCGGAACGCCAGCAACTGCGCCGCTCCGCCAGCCTGCACTACAAGGGGCAGACCTTCGAACTGACGGTTGCAGCGCCGGACGGCGACATCGACCGCGCCGCGCTTGACCGGTTGGCCGAGGCGTTTCATCACGAGCACGAAACCGTCTACGGCCACCGCGCCAGCGACGCGGAACCGGTGGAGTTGGTGACGCTGCGCCTGCTCGCACGTGGCTTGCCGGAGGAGCGGTTGCGTCCGGCGGCAATGACGCCCGTCGCCACCTCGTCCTCGCCGTCCGCCGAGGTACGAAACGCCTATTTCGGGCTGGAGCACGGCTGGCTCGCCGCCAAAATCCTGAAGCGCGGCGATCTCGCCGGCACGCAATCCGGCCCTAGCATCGTCGAGGAATACGACGCCACCTGCGTGATCCCGCCCGGCTGGGCCGGCGTCATCGATGAGCATGGCAATATCGTGCTGACGCGGGCCTAGAGCGGGATCTTTTCCATTTGAATAACAACTCCATCCGTCTTCCCTGGCTTGACCAGGGATCCATGCCTGAGAGCTAAGCACAAAGTTCGCTATTGGAACGAAGCGCTCTGGCATGGGCTCCCGCTTTCGCGGGAGAGGTGGTGGAGAGGATGGCAATCGGGTTGGATAACGCTCTTAGACGTGCTGCGGCGCTCTTGCAGTATCGACAAGCCCATGCCGCGCGGACAAGATACGGCGCACGCTCAATGAAAGGCAGCAGGAATGGCGATGTATGATGTGGTGGTGGTCGGCGCCGGCAACGCCGCGCTCTCGGCGGCTCTGGCCGCGCGCGAAAACGGCGCGAGCGTCCTGGTACTGGAAAAGGCGCCTGAGCATGAGAAGGGTGGCAACTCCTACTTCACCGCCGGCGGTTTTCGGTTCTGCCACAGCGGCATCGACGACGCCGCCACGGATGTGCTGACCGACCTCTCCGACGCCGAGCGCGAGCAGATCGTGCTGCCGGTGCATGACCGCCAGGTGTTCTACGACGCGCTAATGAAGGTCACCCGCCATCAGGCGAACGAGGATATGGCTTGGCGGCTGATCGACAACTCGCGCGAGACCATGGTCTGGCTGCGCAGCCACGGCATCCGCTTTATCCCGATGTTCGGGCGGCAGTCCTTTTTGGTCGACGGCAAGCACCACTTCTATGGCGGCGTGAATATCGAGGCTGTCGGCGGCGGCGCCGGTTTGGTTGAGGCGGAACTGGCTCGCGCGGCGAAGCTCGGCTGCGAAATCCGCTATGAGACCGCCGCCGTCCGCCTGATCCAGGACAAGCAGCGGCGCATCACCGGGTTGGAGGTCAACGGGCCGGATGGCTACGACTCGGTCGAGGCCCGCGCGGTCGTGCTGGCCTGCGGCGGCTTCGAGTCGAATCCTGAGATGCGGGCGCGATATCTCGGCCCCGGCTGGGATCTGGCCCGGGTGCGCGGCACCCGCCACAACATGGGCGACGGCATCCGCATGGCGCTGGATATCGGCGCCCGGCCCTATGGCAACTGGTCCGGCTGCCATTCGGTCGGCTGGGATATCTCCGCCCCAGAATACGGCGACTATGAGGTGCTGGATAACTTCCAGAAGCACTCCTACCCCTGGGGCATCATGGTCAACACCGACGGCAAGCGCTTCGTCGATGAGGGCGAGGACCTGCGCAACCACACCTACGTCAAATTCGGCAAGGCGATCATGAGCCAGCCGAACCGCACGGCGGTGCAGATCTTCGACCAGAAGACCATCCCGCTGCTGCGCGACGAATACCGCATCCGGCAGGTGACCAAGGTCAAGTCGGACACCATCGAGGGATTGGCCAAAGAATTGGAGATCGATGCGGAGACGCTGAAGGCGACTATCGACGACTTCAACGCGGCCTGCCAGCCGGGGCACTTCAACCCGTCGATTCTCGATGGCGTAACGACAAAAGGCTTAAGCCCGAACAAGACCAATTGGGCACTGCCGATCGACGAGCCGCCGTTCGAGGCCTATGTGACGACCACCGGCGTCACCTTCACCTTCGGCGGGCTGAAGGTCAACGAGAAGGGTACGGTGCTGGACAATAACGACCGCCCAATCCCCGGCCTGTTCGCGGCGGGTGAGTTGGTCGGCGGCCTGTTCTACGAGAACTACCCGGGCGGCAGCGGCCTTATGGCCGGCGCGGTCTACGGCAAGATCGCCGGCGAGAGCGCGGCGGCGCATGTGCGCAGCAATCAGTAGCGGCCACACCGACCCGACCCTATTGGCGTCATTGCGAGGCGATGCCGAAGCAATCCATCGACGGCCACATCGCCCCAAGATACGGTAGGTGGATTGCCGCGCCGCCTTCGGCGGCTCGCAATGACGCCGAGTGGGTATGGGAAAGCCATCGGGCTCACGGACGCGATGCAAGCTCAAGTTCAGGATGAGGGAATTTCCACCATGGCAACCAGCACAAGACCGACAGCAGTCGCCAACCCCAACGGCCTCTCCATATCGCAAAGGGTAGCGGACTTCGCGGCCAATCTCACCTGGGATGATGTGCCGGCGGCGGTGCGAGAGCGCTCCAAATACCTGATCCTGGATGCTGTCGGCATCGCGCTGGCGGCGGCGCGGTTCGAGTTCGCCCAGGTGTTCCTGGCCGGGTTGAATGGCATCGGCGAGGCCGGCGCTAGCTCGGTCATCGGCCTGCCCGACAAGCTGCCGCTGCGCGATGCGGCGATCATGAACGGGGCGCTGGCGCACGGCCTCGACTTCGACGATACGCACATGCAGGCCGTCGTGCACGCCACAGCCGCAACTCTGCCGGCGGCGCTGACCATGGGCGAGAAGGTGGATGCTTCCGGCCAGGATATGCTGCTGTCCTACATCGTCGGCATGGAAGTGGCGATCCGCATCGGCGTCGCCTCCAACTTCGGCTTTCATCACAACGGCCTGCACGCGACCGGCATCGCCGCGCACTTCGCCTCGGCGCTGATCGCCGGACGGTTGATCGG
This sequence comes from uncultured Alphaproteobacteria bacterium, assembly GCA_963974445.1. Classification (GTDB taxonomy): domain Bacteria; phylum Pseudomonadota; class Alphaproteobacteria; order Bin95; family Bin95; genus JACKII01. The sequence goes on along the minus strand of CAXBDI010000028.1, from coordinate 22,307 downwards.
GCTGGATGCGCACGGGCTGACCATGGCCCAGGGTATTGTCGGCTCGACAGCTCAGGCCTCGCAGCAATTCGTCGACGATGGCGCCTGGAACAAGCGGCTGCATCCCGGCTGGGGTGCGGCAGCGGGCATTACGGCGGCCTATCTGGCGCAAGGCGGCTTCGTAGCACCAAGGCAGCCGTACGAGGGGCGGTTCGGCCTCTACCAGACCCTGACCAAGGCCGACACCGTCACCGACCCGGAGGCCATCGCCGCCGACCTCGGCAGCCGGTGGGAGGGGACCGAATCCGCGATCAAGCCCTACCCCACCTGTCACTTCACCCACGCCATCGCCGATGCAGCGCTGGAGATCCAGCGCCGCCACGCCGTGCAGGCGTCGGATATCGCCCGCATCCGGGCGCTGCTGCCCGCCGACGTCATCCCCATCGTGGTGGAGCCGGTGGCGAACAAGCGCCGCCCGGTCAGCGACTATGACGCGAAGTTCAGCACGCAGTTCATCGCGGCGGCCTGTTTCGTGCGCGGCCGCTTCGGCCTGGCGGAGTTGGAGCCGGAGGCGCTGGCCGATCCGGCGATCCTGGCGCTGGCCGACAAGGTCGATTGCGAGGCCGATCCGAACGCCGACTTCCCCCGGGTCTATCCCGGCGCGCTGGTCGTCACCACCAAAGATGGCCGCGAGTTCATCCACACGGAATCGGTCAACCGTGGCGCCGCCGAACGGGCGCTGACCGAGGCGGAGATCGTCGAGAAATACCACGCCAACGCTGGCCGCGCGGTGACTCAAGCCAAAGCCGAGGCGGTGAAGCAGGCGGTGCTCTCGCTGGAGACAATCTCGGCCCGCGCCCTGGCGGCTGAACTTTCGTCGTAAAGGCCAGTTGCTCGCCTCGTCCGCATGCCGTAAATTACTGCGACAAGCGGAAGCAATAATGGAGGTGGTCTTGCAGACCATTCGCGTAGGAAACGTCGACGATTTCGAAGACCCCGGCAAGCTGATCGTGTCCGTCGATGACGAGGAATACGGCATATTTTGCCTGGGCGGCGAGTTTTTCGCCTGGAAGAACGAGTGCCCGCACCAAGGCGGTCCCGTCTGCCAAGGGCGTTTTTTCCGGCAGGTGGTCGAGGTGATCGCCGAGGACAAGACCAGCCATGGCCGCGACTATGAACAGGACGGCGACGCGCGAGCCCGCACCAATATTGTCTGCCCCTGGCATGGCATGGAGTTCGACATTCGCACCGGCCAGTTCCCCGGCAATGCCGCCATGGCGCTGCAAGGCGCGACAGTTCAGGTGCAGGGCGGCGAGGTTTTCGTCGTCGTATAAGCGGTAATCCGCGCTGCCCCTGGCGGCGCCAACCATGAGGAAAACGAACCATGGACGCCAATATCAAGCCGGGTGCCGCAGCACCGGTGCAAGACCTCAACACCTTCACTGATACCCGTGACTATCTCGCCAAGTCGTCTCGGCACGCCAAGAAACATGGCTATGCCGACTGGCTGATCGTCGATTGCGACGCGCACCACACCGAAACCGTGCATTGGGCCGAAGTGGTCGAGCATATCAGCGATCCGGTGATCCGCGATCAAGCGCGGATGTATCAGTCGGAGCGCATCGGCGCACCGCCCTATGGCCTGAACGGCGATCTGGGCCTGCGTTATCAGGACGTCGGCGGCCGCATCCCGCACCAGAGCAGCATGCGCGAGCCGGTGGAAGACAAGAGCGTCCACCGCGACGTCACGCTCTCCCGCCGCGCTATGGAGGGACTGGCGGTCGACTACATGGTCGTCTTCCCGACGCCGATGCTTTTCATCGGCATGCATCCACAGGTCGAGATGGAGATACAACTCTGCAACGCCTATAACCGCTGGCTGACGCAGAAAGTCATGCCGGGCGACGACCGCATCAAGTCGCTGGTGGTGCTGCCGTTCAACTCGCCGCGCGAAGCCATGAACACGGTGGACGAGTTTAAGGATGTACCGGGCGTCATCGGCTTCACCGTGACCTCGACCCGCTACAAGCCGGTGCACTCCAACGAGTACATGCCGCTTTATGCGAAAATTCAGGAGACCGGCAAGCCCATCGCTTTCCACGCCGGTTATCACTGGCAGGACCCGTCGCTGGCAACGGTCAACAGCTTCCTCGGCATGCACTCGCTGGGCTTTACCTGGTGCAATATCGTGCACATGACCAACTGGATCCTGAACGGCATTCCGGAGCGCTTTCCCGGCCTGAACAGCCTGTGGATCGAAAGCGGCCTCGCCTGGATCCCGTTCGTGATGCAGCGCCTCGACGACCAATACCTGATGCGCCAGTCGGAAGCGCCGCTGCTGAAAAAGATGCCGTCGGACTATATGCGCGAGAGCTGCTTCTACTCCTGCCAACCGATGGAGAAGAGCAGCGATGTCGGCCTGAAAGCGACGCTGGAGATGATCAAGGCGGAGACGCAATTGCTGTTCGCGTCGGACTGGCCGCACTTCGACTTCGACTCGCCGCGGGTGATCTACGACATTCCGCACTTGAGCGAGCAGCAGAAGAAGAAAATCCTGGGCCTGAATGCTGCGAAGCTGTTCGGCCTGCCGCAAACACCGCGGGCCAAGCGGGCGGCCTGACGCGGCACACGCCTCGTTCTGTGTTTTTTGAGAGTTATTTTACTGGGAGAAGTTATGACTTCAATCCGCAAAACATTAGATGATCAAGGGAAAACCCTGAATAAGATCGCTGAAATCACAATTTACTTTTGGATACTAAAAATCCTTGCCACCACATTGGGAGAGATGTTTGGCGATTTTATTGCTCAAACTCTGAAACTCGGTTATATTTTCGGATTAACGATAACTTTTGCTTTACTACTGGTCGTTTTATTCTGCCAAATTCGCGCCCAGCGGTTTTATCCAGCGCTTTTCTGGTTAGCAATTGTCGCGACGACGACTGCTGGAACTGAAATCTCTGACCTAATGGATCGCACCCTAGGACTTGGCTACGTTCTTGGGTCTCTGATTTTGGTCGGGGGGCTGGTTGTGACGCTAGTAGTGTGGCAGCGCCGTGAAGGCAATTTGAGTGTCGATCCAATCATTACCAAAAATGCGGAGGTTATGTTCTGGATCGCGGTGGTGTTCTCTAACAGCCTTGGCACAGCGTTTGGTGACGCGCTCGTAGACGTAGTAGGGCTCAGCTATGTCCAAGGCGCACTCGTGACGGCCACCGTCATCGCAGCCGTGCTCCTGCTACACTACCTGACCAAGGTGAATGCGGTTGCACTGTTCTGGATAGCATTTGTCTTCACCCGGCCCTTTGGAGCGACATTCGGCGACCTGATGACCAAGCCGTTGGACAAGGGTGGTCTTGATCTAGGGACCCTCCCTGCATCCGGCGTCGCCTTCGTGCTGATGGCGATATTTTTGTTTATCTCGATGAGAGCGACGAAGAGCCGCCAATAACGCTGTGATCACCGGGCAAGCCACGCCCTACTCCGCCTCGGGCCGCGGCCGGGTCTTTCGCAGCGCTTCGAAGCCGGCGATGACGTCGAGCAACTCGCTGGTTACCGCCGATTGCCGGGCGGAACGGGTGGTTTGCAGCAATTCGTCGAGCCGGTCGTTCAATTCCCGTTCGGCCTGTTGCATCAGGGCGAGACGCGCGGCGTTCTCCATGGCCATGGCCTCCGCCGCCGCCCGAAACACGCTGGCGAACAGGTGATTGCGCACCAGTGCCGCGAACATTGCCTCAGGCGGCATGGTGACGAGCGGCAGGGTTCGCGACTCCCAAGGCCGCTCAGCCAAGTCCCGCAGCAAGTCGGGATCGAGCGGCAGCAAGGGTGTCACGGTCGGCTGGCGGCCGCTTCCCTTGTCAAGCGGTACATGCGTCATCAGCACCTGCTGCGCGCGGCGGCTGGTTGTCTGTGACTGGTCCAGAGCGATGAGAAGTTCAGCCGCCAACCGGCCGATCCCGTCCGGGGAAGCCGGCGGATGGAAGTGCCGGCCGGGCGCAAAGCCGCGATCCTGCAGCGCCGCCTGTATCTTGGCGCCGACCGAAAACACGGTCCATGCCTCATCGCCGATACGGGTTACGGCACTCTCGGCGATACCTTCGTTGTAGCCGCCGCACAGGCCATGGTCAGATCCGAAGACCACCATGATGCCCGGCGCAGAGGGGATTTGGTCCGGTGGCGCGGGGAAATCCGCCGTCTGAATCAGCAGATGCAGGCCGTCCAGGATTGTCGCGTGATACCGATCGATAGCGACGGCGGCGGCCTCGTAAGGCGCCGCATTCACTGCCGAAAGCGTCTTCATTGTGCGGACGACGCCGCGGATGCTTTGCAGCGTCGTCATCCGGCGGGAGAGAACCTCAAGCGTCTGAGACATCGCCCTGCCGCTCTGAAGCGTTTGAACTGACAGCCTGCATCGCTTGCCGAGCCAGCGTCAATACCGATTCGCGGTCGCTGTCAGTCAGCCTTTCGCCCTCTGCGATCTGGTCGGCCACCGGCTGCAAATCGGCATCGGCGTCTATCGCCTCCCGGATCGCCTGCATCGCTGCGGGAATGGCGGCCTCGTCGATGCCGTCGAGCAAGCCGCCCATCGCCGCCAGCAGCACGGTGATCTGTTCCAGCGCCGGGATCGGCCGGCGCTCCGGTTGCCGCAGCGCCGCCCGCACCGCGGCGCCGCGTTTCAAGCGCGCGCGGGTGTCGTCGTCGAGGCGGGTGCCGAAGCGGGCGAAGCTCTCCAACTCCTCGAACTGAGACAGCGTCACGCGGATATCGCCGGCGACGGCGCGGAACGCCGGGCTCTGCGCCTTGCCGCCGACCCGCGACACCGACTTGCCGAGATCGACGGCGGGAAACTGCCCCTTCCGCACCAGGCGCGGCGACAGGTAGACCTGCCCATCAGTGATCGAGATCAGGTTGGTGGGGATGTAGGCCGACAGGTTCTCCGCCTGCGTCTCGATCACCGGCAGGGCGGTCAGCGAGCCGCCGCCCCGCGCCGGCGACAGTTGCGCCGCACGCTCCAGCAGACGGGCGTGCACATAGAAGATATCGCCCGGATAGGCCTCCCGCCCCGGCGGACGCCGCAGCAGCAGCGATAGCTCGCGGTAGGCGCGGGCGTGGCGGGTCAGGTCGTCGAAAACGATCAGAACGTCCTTGCCGTGGGCAACAAAATGCTCGGCCATCGTCGTTGCCGCGTAGGGCGCGATGAAGCCGAGACCCGGCGCCTCTTCACCGCCGGCCACCATGACGATGGCATTGGCCATCGCATCGCCAGCTTCGAGTGCCGCGATGACTCTGGCGACGGCGTCGCCGCGCTGGCCGATGGCGCAGTAGATGGAAATCACGCCGGTATCGACCTGATTCAGCATGGCGTCGACGGCGATCGAGGTCTTGCCGGTTTGCCGGTCGCCGATGATCAGTTCGCGCTGACCGCGGCCGATGGGGACGGCCGCATCGATGGCTTTGATCCCGGTCGCGAGTGGGCGCGAGACCATGGCCCGGTCGAGGATTTCCGGGGCTTCGGCCTCAATCGGCTTGGACCCTGCCGCCTGGATTGCGCCTTGCCGGTCGAGCGGCCGGCCGAGCGCGTCCACCACCCGGCCCAGCAGCGCGTCGCCAACCGGCACGCTGACGACGGTATGGGTGCGGTGGACGTCGTCGCCGACCGCCAGACCCTGGGTCGGGCACAGCAGGATAACGCCGAGCCGCCCCGGCTCCAGGTCTGAGACGATGCCAACGCCGCCGGAGGCAAAGATCACCGCCTCGTCGGCCAGCGCGTGGCCGAGCCCGGTTACGATGGCGACGCCGGCATCGATCTCCACAACCGTTCCGACCTCCTCCACTTGCGGGCGCACGTCGGCGCCGCCGAGGGCTTCGGTCAGCAACCGGACCGTATCTTCAGCCGCAGCGGCGGTGGAGCCTGTGGTGGTCCTGGGGTCGATCATTGCGCCGCCGCCGCAATTTGAATCTGTTGTCCATCGGCAAGCTTAGCCGCCACTGTCGCCGCCAACCGGTCGAGGTAGGCGTCGATGGTCCAGGCGATCCGCCCGCCGCCAAACTGCAAGACAATGCCTGGCGATTGATTGGCGTCGGTCTCGAACCGCAAGGGCACATCTGCGACCAAGCTGCGAAACGCATCGGCCAGCCGTTGGCGGCATTCCTCCGGCAACTGAGTGGTAGAGACCGCGACGGCCTCCTCCGCCCGGTTGGAGGCGCCTTGCAATTCATTCTTCAAATTGACGAGGCGGGCTGCCAGGTGATGGGCGATCCGCTCTTCGAGGTCCGCGTCGGCCAGGTCGTGCAGCGCCTTGCGAGTAAGTGATACCAGAGCCTCGCCGCCAACGGTGCGCAATTCGTTGGCATAGGCATCGCGTAGATCATTCATCTGCCTCGTCCACTCTTGCTGTTCCGCCTCGATCTTACGCTTGGCCGCGGTCCGCAGCTTGTCCTGCTCGGCCTCTGCCGCGTCGCGGGCGGACTGAAGCACCGCGACTTTCTCCGCCTCGACACGCTCGGCTGCTTGACGATGCGCTGCCGCAGCCGCTTCGGCCTCAGCCTTCGCACGCTCCGCGGCCTCGACCCGGCCAGCGATATCGCGCTCGCGTGCATCGATGCCGTCGAGGATCGGCCGATAGAGGAAGCGCTTCAGCAGCCAGATCAGGATGAGGAAGTTGACGACCTGCGCTGCAACCGTGACCCAGTCGATCGCCATTGGCTAGCCACCTGCGCCAGACGCCGCAGTTTTGGCCGCCTCAAGCGCCGCGGTCCAGAACGGGTTGGCGAAAATCAGGATCATCGCCACAACAAAACAGTAAATCGACGTCGACTCGATCATCGCCAGACTGACAAACAGAGTGCGCGAGATGGAGCCGGTCGCATCCGGCTGCTGCGCAATGGCGGTCAGCGCCTGCGCCGCCGCCCGCCCCTCACCCAATGCCGGGCCGATGGCGCCGAACGAGACGGCTAGGCCGGCAGTGAAAATGGAGATTGCAGCAATCAATCCAAGGTCGGTCATTTACTTCTGCTCCTCTTCGTTAGGCTTTTCGGCCGATCCGGAGGCCGCCGCGATATAAACGGTGGCGAGAACCGCAAAGATGTAGGCTTGGATCAATCCGATCAGCAGACCCAGCACGTCCATCGCCAGCGGGAAGAAGAACGGCGCGACGCCCAGCAGAATCACTGCGACGACCACACCGCTCACGATGTTGCCGTAAAGACGGATCGCCAGCGCCAGGACGCGCGACGCCTCGCCTACGACGTTGAACGGCAGCATCAGCACGGTCGGCTCGATATAGCTGTGCAGGTAGCTGCGAATGCCCCGCTGGGAGATGCCGAAGATCGGCACGGCGATCAACACCGACAGCGCCAATGCTGTGGTGGTGGAAAGCGACGCCGTCGGCGGGTCGAAGCCGGGCACCACCAGCAGGCTGTTAGAGACAGCGATGAACAGAAACAGGGTGCCGACGAACGGGATCAGACGCATCGCCGGACGGTAGGTGATCCCGGAAATTTGCGCGTCGATGCCCGTGACGATGACCTCCAAGGCCGTGCGCAAGCGGGACGGCGGGCGCGTTGGGTGCAGCCGCCATGTCACGGCGAGCGACACCGCAACCAGTATGGCCATCACCACCCAGGTGTTGAAAATCGTGGCGTTGACCGGAATACTGAAGGCTTCGAACACGATCGTACTGTCTGGTGAAAACTCCATTCAGCGTCCCTCCGTTCGGGCAAGAGCGGGCGTTAGCGCAAGGACGACGAGGCGTGCCGCCAGGAATGCCAGGCCGAAGCCCGCCATGCTCCAGATACTGATTTGCGCCGTCGCCCAGGCAGCCGCCAAGACCATCGCAATGCGGATGCCGGCGCTGATCGCCAGCACCATGCCTGGCCGGGCGCTGCGGACGGCGATGCGTACGCCCAAGGCCAGTCCGGCGAAAAAAACCGCGCAGACGGCCAAGCCGATGGCTAGCCCTGTCGCAAGGTCTGTCCAATCCATCATTCCTGCCTTCCCTCGCGATCGACCCAGCGCCAGGCGATGATGCCGCCGACCACCACACCGCCCAGCAGCAAGGCGATAGTCCAGGAGAAGCTCTGCGGCGCAACCCGGTCCAGCCACCGGCCGAGGAAAATCCCTCCGACCGTCGGTACCGCCACTGACCAGCCGATCATGCCGAAGGTGCCGAGGCCGAGCAGCGGGCTTGGCGGCGGCCGTTCACGGGCGCGGCGCATGCGGTCTGCCCCACGCTCTATTGCATCGGCGGCTTTTTCGTCGGGGCGCACAGGGTCCGGCACTAGCGCAGATCCTTCAACTCGGCGAACCGACGGACAAGATCGGCCTCCAGCCGCGACAGCGAGGCTCTGGCCTGGCGTTCCTGTTCGTCCATCTCCACAAAGCGTTCGCGCACCGTCGCCCGAAGCCGGTCCAGATCCGCGCCCGCCACGGCCCGGCGCACGCTGATCTCGACCCGCGCGCCGCGTTTGACCAGAACGCCCTCGTCGACACCGAAAAACCGCTCGGCGCCGCCGGTCTCCGTCGCGGTCACGACCGATGGAACCAATGCCGTCGCGAAATCGACATGGTTGGGCAGAATGCCGAACGAGCCCGCCTCGTCGCGGGCGACAAGCTTTGCGATCTCACCGTCGAACAACACTTGGATCGGCAGGCGCAGGGTGAGGCTCATCGTTTCGATCACGCTGCCCCCTTCGCCTCGCTGAGCAGGCCGATCATGTAGTAGGCGCTTTCCGGGAGATCGAATTCCGTCTGGCTCAGAATGGCCTCGCAGCCGTCCAGCGTATCGGCCACCGGCACCAGCCGTCCTTTGGCGTCGGTCACCGCCGCTGTAGTGAAGAAAGGCTGGGTCAGGAAGCGTTCCAGCCGCCGCGCCCGGGCGACGGTCGCGCGGTCGGCGGCTGACAATTCCTCCAGGCCCAGCATGGCGATGATGTCGCGCAGGTCCTCATAGTCGGCCAGGGTTCGGCGCACGGCCTGCGCGATCTCGTAATGCCGGCGCCCGACCACGCCGGGGTTGAGCATGACCGAGGTGGAGTTCAGCGGGTCGATGGCCGGATACAGCCCCTCGCTCGCCCGTTTCCGCGACAGCACGACCGACGCCGACAGGTGGGAGAAGATGTGCGCGGCGGCCGGATCGGTGAAGTCGTCGGCGGGCACATAAACCGCCTGGATCGAGGTAATGGCGCCGGAGCGCGTCGAGGCGATCCTCTCCTCCAACTCCGCCAACTCCGTCGCCAGGGTCGGTTGATAGCCGACACGCGACGGCATTCGCCCCAGCAGCCCCGACACTTCAGAGCCCGCCTGCACGAAGCGGAAGATGTTGTCGATCAACAGCAGCACATCCTGGCGCTTGGCATCGCGGAAATGCTCGGCGATGGTCAGGGCCGTGTTGGCGATCAGGAAGCGCACACCGGGCGCCTCGTTCATCTGCCCGAACAACAGCACGGTCTGGTCGAGCACACCGGCCTCGCGCATTTCGCGATAGAGTTCCTCCGCCTCGCGCGACCGCTCGCCGATGCCGCAGAACAGACTGACGCCCTGATGGTGGCTGACCATGTTATGGATCAACTCGGTGATCAGCACGGTCTTGCCGACACCGGCGCCGCCGAACAACCCGGTCTTGCCGCCGCGCTCTATCGGGCAGAGCAGATCGATGGCCTTGATCCCGGTTTCGAACATTTCCGAGCGCACGGTCCGCTCGCTGAGCGGCGGCGGTTGGTTGTGGATCGGCAGCCAAGTCGAGGTCGAGAGGGGCTCGCCGCCGTCGATGGTCTGCCCGAACATATTCAGCACCCGGCCGCGAACCGCATCGCCCACAGGCGTCTCGATCCCGTGGCCGGAGGCGCTGACCGGCATGCCCAGCCCCAGCCCCTGCACCGAGCCCAGGGCGATGCCGCGCACGACGCCCTTGCCCACCAGGGCCGCCACCTCGATGTTCAGGCCCTTGGCACGCAGCAACTCCTGCACGTGCGGCACTCTCCCATCGAACCGCGCATCGATGACGCCGCCGCGGATCGCGACGATCTCGCCTTCAGACTCTGCGATTTCCGCTGCGGCGGGCATCCGGCTACTCCATCAACACATAAGTGCCGGGCGCGTCGGCGAGGGCTGGCAGCCCCTTGCCGGGCGCGCCCATCGGCGGTGGCGCCACGGGTTTAGCGGACCGCTCCGCCAGCCATTCGGTCCAGGCCGGCCACCACGAGCCCTCCCGCAACTCGGCTACCGCCACCCATTCGTCGGGCGAGAGATAACGCTCGCCATGCAGCGTCGTGTGAATGCGGAAGTGCCGTTGTGGATGCCCGGGCTCGGACACGACGCCGGCGTTGTGTCCGCCTTTCGTCAACGCAAACGTCACGTCTGTATCGGTGAGCGAGTGAATTTTGTACGCGGACTTCCAAGGTGCGACGTGGTCGGTTTCGGTGCCGAGCGCGAAAATCGGCAAGCGGATGTCGGACAGCGCCACAGGCCGTCCATTGACCGTAAACTTCTCCTCCGCCAACTCGTTGTTGAGGAAGAGGCTGCGCAAGTATTCCGAATGCATCTGGTAGGGCATCCGCGTCGCGTCGGCATTCCAGGCCATCAGATCGTTTAACTCGGGCCGCTGGCCCATCATGTACATTTTCACCATGCGCGACCAGATCAGGTCGTTCGAGTTCAGCAGTTGGAACGCGCCCGCCATCTGCGTCGTATCGAGGTAGCCCTGCTGCCACATCAGGTCTTCCAGGAAGGTGATCTCGCTCTCGCTGACGAACAGCATCAACTCGCCGGCCTCCGTGAAGTCGGCTTGCGCCGCGAAGAGCGTTACACTGGCCAGGCGATCATCATCGTCGCGGGCCATGGCGGCGGCGGCAATCGAGAGCAACGTGCCGCCCAGGCAATAGCCGACCGCGTGCACTTTCTGCGGGCCGCAGATCGCATTGACGACATCGAGCGCCGCCATCGGGCCAAGCATCCGATATTCCTTCATGCCCAGATCGCGATCTTCGGCGCCCGGGTTCTTCCAGGAGATCATGAAGACCGTGTAGCCTTGCGAGGTCAGATATCGGACCATCGAGTTTTCGGGACTAAGGTCGAGGATGTAATATTTCATGATCCAGGCGGGCACGATCAGCACAGGCTCCGGATGCACCTTGTCCGTAGTCGGCTCGTACTGGATCAATTCGATCAGCCGGTTGCGGTAGACGACCTTGCCGGGCGCGGTGGCGAGGGTCTCCCCCACTTCAAAGCCCTCAGTCTTGCCCGGACGTTTGCCGGCCACCTGACGCTGCATATCCTGGATGAAATTCTGCGCGCCGCGGATCAGGTTCATGCCGCCCTCGGCCTGGGTCTGCTCCAGCAATTCCGGGTTGGTCATCAGGAAGTTGGATGGGGAGAACATGTCGAGCCACTGCCGGGCGGCGAAGGTCGCCACGCGCTCGTGCTCCGGCGTGACACCGCGGATGCCGGTCGTCACGTTATGCCACCATTGCTGGTTCAGCAGAAACGCCTGATGGATCACGTTGAACGGCGGCTTTTGCCAGGCCTCTGTGCGAAAACGGCTATCCTGCTCCAGCGGGAGGATGCAATCGGGCGCGCAGCCATCGCCGAAGCTGCATTGGACCACGTATTGCGCAAGCCGGTGGTATTTACGCCACGCTTTGCGCACCAAATTGCCCTGTTTTCCAGGCGATGCCGCCAGATGGATCGCCCAATCCGTCCAGGTGGCGGTCAGCGCAGCCGGCGACAGACCCGCCGTCGCCTTCGCCAGCGCAGCGCGAAACACCTGATCGACCAAGGCGCCGAGCTCGTCCTGCGGGTCGAAGTTTTTCGGCACCGGCGGCGAGGGGATGCGCTCTATCGCGGCCAGGTTGCTTTCTTGCGAGGTTGTGAACGGCCGCGCCGCAACGGCATTCTTCGCCGGGCTCTTGGTCGCCCGGGCGCCGGCTGGCTCGTTCTCGTTCGTTGCAGTGCGGTTGGCCATTCGCGATCTCCCAAAATAGAACAAATCTACTTTAACCGCGGGCGCGCCGCGTGGGAATTGATGCAGCGCAATATCATGGGAAGAAAATTCTGGTATCTCTGGCGCCAACGCGGGCCATACGGGCAGCCTGGCTGACGGCTGAGTTGCCGGCGGCGCGCATGGGATGTCTTCGCGTACCTCCAACCGAAGGCGCCCGTCTACCCGGCAACGGCCGCTTTTCGTCCTCGCATTGCGTAGGCGATCAGCACGCCGGGCGCGGTGATGATGACGGCTGCGGCCAGCATCGTCCAATGGCTGAAGCCCAACATGCCGCCACCGGGGGCCGCGAGCGTCAGCCCGCCGACGACCAGGAATATCCGCCCCAAGATGCCCAGAGCGCTGGAGCCGAGCCCGCCGACTCCCAGCAAATATCCTTGCAATCCGGCGGAGACCAGCAGGATGCCGATCAACGCGGTTATAATCACCACCACCACTTCCATCGGCGTGCCTATAAACAGCAGCGCCGGATTGAAGACGAAGAAGAACGGGATGAAATAGATCACCGTGCCGATACGCATCGCCTCCACTCCGGTCTCCATCGGCTTGCATTTCGCGACGGAGGCGGCCGCGAATGCCGCCAGGGCCACCGGCGGGGTGATGAAGCTGAGCATACCCCAATAGAGTACGAACATGTGAACGGCTATCGGCTCCATGCCGACCTTGATCAGCGCCGGCGCCAGGATGATCGCCAGAAAGATATACGCCGCGGTCACCGTCATGCCCATGCCAAGGATAAAGCTGGTGGCAGCGCCCATCAGCAGCAGCAGGATCGGCGTGTCACCGGCCAAGTTGACCAGAATGTTGGTGATCGAGCCGGTCATGCCGGTCGCCTGCAGGGCGCCGACAACCAAACCGACTGCGGCCAGCAAGCCGCCCAACTCCGCCAACAGGGCGCCGGTAGAGAAGAGATACGTCTTAAACGTCTCCCAGCTCATCCGGTATTTCTTGTTAATCTGGTTGACGACCAGCAGCACGGCGGTGGCATAAAACGGCGCCTGCGCCTCCCGCCACCAGACCACCAGCAGGAACACCAGCAACGCGAAGGCGAAGATGTAGTACCAGCCGTCTTTCATCACCTGCCAGACGGAGGGCAACTCCTCCTTTGGCAGCCCCTGAAGATTATTCTGCGCCGCATAGGCGTCGATCTGCATATAGAGGCCGAGGTAGTAGAGCAGCGACGGCACCACCGCTGCCAGCGCCACCTCGACATAGGAGACTTGCAGGAAGTCGGCCATCACGAAAGCGGTGGCGCCCATAATCGGCGGCATCATCGTGCCGCCCGTGGATGCGCAGGCCTCGATGGCGGCGGCGGTCTTGGAGCGAATGCCGATGCGCTTCATAGCGGGAATGGTCAGCGCGCCGGTGGTCAGCACGTTGGTGATCGGGCCGCCACTCATCGAGCCGAACAGGCCCGACGAAAAAATAGCGACCTTGGCCGGCCCGCCGCGCACATGGCCGAGCAGCGCGAAGGCCAGATTGATAAAGAACTGGCCGCCGCCGGTGTAGACCAGCGCGTTGCCGAACAGCAGGAACCCGAACACCAACAGCGCGAACGCCTGCATCGGAATACCCAACACGCTTTCGGACGAATAGATGTGGTAGCTCGCCGCCTCGAACAGGGTGCTGGGCACGCCGGCAATCTGGTCCGGCACCTGATCGGCATAGAGCGGAAAGGTGGAGATCACGGCGCAGACGGCGAACACTGGCCAGCCGCCGGCTCGTCGGCCTGCCTCCAGGATCAGGATCCAGTATGCCAGAGCCGCAACCTTCGCGTGCTCCGGTGCGTTCAGGTCGTATTCCCATGCCTCCATGCTGATTTCGAGGCCGAAATAAGTGAAGTACCCGGTCAGCACCAGCACAATCAGGAATAGGACAATGTCATATAATGGCACCCGATCCATCGGCGAGCCCTTGTAGGGCGGCATCAGGATGAAGACCATCGACAGCATAGTACCCAGGATGAGGTAAATATACTGCTGCGAGATCAGCACGCTGCCGGTGGTCCACTGGAAAAAGCCAAGCCGGAAAATTTGATTAATGGCCAGCGCCAGCGCAATCACTGTGAAACCGAAAACCACCGCCATCCAAAAATCGCCGGGTTTGCGATAACGCTGAACCTCGATATCATCGATTCCACTCGACTCGTAGCGCGGATTATCGGCTCCGGCGGACGGACCTGCTGCGGACATGGTGTACTGGCGCCTTAAATTTTTGGTCGTTACGGGCGTCGCAAAAATGTGTGACCGGACCAAACAATGCGGGAAGGGCGCTCGCCCCTCCCGCATCGTCGTTGGTTATGCTAGGCGGTCACCACTCGGTGAAAACCGGATCGAACCCGGCATCGGTCAGAGCTTTCGCCCGGGCGGCCATCCACGCGGTATTGAAATCGCTCGGATCGCTGGCGACGTGGGCGTCCCACGCCTTTTTCAGCACATCCTGCCGTTGCAGCATTTTTTCCTGGTTGGCCTGCGAGACGTCTGTCCACGCTCCCTTTTCCTTCAGGAACCGAATGGCGCCCGGGTGGGTCGGCAGATAGAAATCCTCGACCTGCTTGTCCAACGCCCAGCCGTACCCGCCGGGCGCGCCATCCTTATAATCTTCCAGATTATCGATCATCGCGCGGGTCATGCCGTAGGCAGTGTCGTCGTCGGTCTCCGTTGTCGAGACCAGGATCGGATAGATGCTGGCAATCGATTCCTGTTTACCGCCGATGACGCCGGGCCCATCCAGGCAGACGCTCTTATAGTACCACGGCACGATTTTCTGAATCCGGGCCCAGCCTTCGGTATCGGAGTGCGGGAAGGGAGGGTGCACCACGCCGCGCGGGCTCGCATCCATTTTCAGCATGAAGGTCGATTGCGAGGCGGTAATGGCCGCATCGATGCTGCCGTCGATAATGCCGTTGATCGAGTCACCCCAACCGCCGACCTCTACCTTTTCGACATCCGACCAGCCTAGATTGCCGAACGCCAGCAGCGCCTCGGCCGCCTTCTGCAAGGCCGGCGCGCCACGCACCCAGGCAACTCGCCTGCCCTTCAGGCCGGAAATCTCCGTTACGCCGATGTCTTTCGCGACGGCGAAAACGGTACAACCGTTGGAGCGGTTCACCAGCAGCAGGCGAATGGGCATCGGGCCCCATTTCTCGGTGCCGAAGGTGTAGACGGCTTCCTGCGCATAGACACTGTCGGAGCCGGTGGCGGTGAACTGCGCCTTGCCCGCCTTCACCGGCGACATCCGCGCGACATCGTTCTTGCCCGGCAGCACCCGCAGGTTGACGCCATATTTATTCTGCAGCATCGCGCCAACCGCGACCATTTGGCTATAGCCGGAGGTGCCGGTATCGTAAGCCGTTGTGACCAACTGGTTTGGCAGTTTCACCTCGTCCGCGTTCGCTATTCCAGCGCACGCAAAGACTGCCGCGCCAACGGCGGCTCCCAAAGTTCGAAGCATTTATGTTTCCTCCCGGATTTTCGAGATAGTCAGAGGCGAAGGTGAATCCCCACCGCCAAGTTTCTATACCGATCCTAGAGGCGGCATGACGCAGGACGCAAGTGCGGTGGTGCATGCCCGACGAAATTCTGGCACATGGAATTCACGGTTCCGCCTCTCAGCAGGAATGCCCTCATGACCGCTGACTCAACAGTTCAGGAGACCGCAGGGGGAATCGGCTTCTTCGAGAAGTGGCTGTCGGTCTGGATAGCACTCTGCATTGTCGGTGGCATCCTGCTTGGCACCGCCTTTCCCGGCCTGTTCGGGTTCCTGGCCAGCCTGGAGGTCGCCTCGGTCAACATGGTCGTCGCGGTGCTGATTTGGGCGATGATCTTCCCGATGATGGTCAATGTCGACTTTGCCAGCCTCAGCCACATTGGCGACCGGCCCAAAGGCTTGGTGATCACGCTGGCGGTCAACTGGGTGATCAAGCCGTTCACCATGGCGGGTCTGGGCGTGCTATTTTTCGAGGTTTTGTTCGCCGACTGGATCGACCCGGCCAATGCTCAAGAATACATCGCAGGATTGATCCTGTTGGGCGCCGCGCCCTGCACCGCCATGGTATTCATCTGGTCGCAGCTGATCAAGGGCGATCCGACCTACACTGTGGTGCAGGTATCGGTGAACGATCTGATCATGGTCGTCGCATTCGCACCCATCGTGGCGCTGTTGCTGGGCGTCACCGATATCGCAGTGCCGTGGAGCACGCTACTGATTTCCGTCGCCCTCTATGTCGTCATCCCGCTGACCGTCGGCGCGCTGGTGCGCTCGGGACTGATGGCGCATGGTGGAGCGGCTTCGGTTAAAGCCTTCACCGACCGGATCAAGCCTGTCGCTATCATCAGCTTGATGGCGACCGTCGTGCTGCTGTTCGGCTTTCAGGGCCAGGTGATCCTCGACGATCCGATCCTGATCGGCCTGATCGCCATCCCCCTCGTCATCCAATCCTACGGTATCTTCACCATCGCCTATGCCGCGGCCTGGGCCTGGCGTGTGCCGTTCAACGTCGCCGCCCCGTGCGCCCTGATCGGCACCTCGAACTTTTTCGAGTTGGCCGTCGCCGTCGCGATTTCGCTGTTCGGGCTGAACTCGGGCGCGGCGCTCGCCACCGTCGTCGGCGTATTGGTTGAGGTGCCGGTGATGCTGTCGCTGGTCGCATTCGCCAACCGCACCCAACGCTGGTTTCGCTGACGCGTTCTGCCGCCACCTTTACCTTTAGCACTCGTCCTGCTGTACTTGTTTGCAACCGCATGACAGACATTGGATGGACGAGACCATGAAATTCGGCATTTTCTACGAGCACCAATTGCCCCGCCCCTGGACCGACAACAGCGAATACCAGCTTATGCAGGATTCGCTCTCGCAGATCGAGTTGGCGGATCAGCTTGGCTATGATTACGCCTGGGAGGTCGAGCATCACTTCCTGGAGGAGTATTCCCACTCTGCCGCACCGGAGGTGTTTCTCGGTGCCGCCAGCCAGCGCACCAAGAACATCCGCCTCGGCTATGGCATCATCCAACTCACCACCAACCAACCGCACCGCGTCGCAGAGAAGGTGGCGACGCTCGACCTCGTCTCCGGCGGTCGGGTCGAGTTCGGCATGGGCGAAGGCGCCGGCCCGGCGGAGTTGCACCCGTTCGGTATCCAGGTCCGCTCCAAGCGTGACCGGTGGGAGGAGGCGGTGAAGGCCACCATCCCGATGTTCACCAAGACAAGTTGGGCCTTCGAGGGCGAATTCTACAAATTCCCGGCCCGCAACGTCGTGCCGAAGCCGCTGCAGAAGCCGCACCCGCCGCTGTGGGTTGCCTGCTCAAACATCGCCACCATCGGCCAGGCCGGTGCATGGGGCATGGGCGCGCTGGGCTTCACCTTCGTCTCGCCGGACGCGGCGAAGGCCTGGGTGCACAAATATTACAACAACCTGCTGCACAATCAGCAGCGCCTGACCGACTATCCGGCCAACCCGAACATCGCCATGGTCTCCGGCTTTATGTGCGCCGAGACCGACGAGGAAGCGTATGAGAAGGCCAGCGGCTGGACCTTCTTCATTTTCGCGCTCAGCCACTACGGCCGCAAAGGCATCGGCGCGCCGGGGGAAACCAACCTCTGGGAGGAATTTCAGGACTGGCGGCACTCCGAGAAGGCGCAGAAGGCATTCGAGGGCGCCCTCATCGGCTCGCCGGAGACGATTCGGCGGAAGCTCCGCATGTTCCAGGAGGCGCACGTCGACCAGGTCATTCTGTTGAATCAGGCCGGCAAAACCAGCCATGCGGATATCTGCGGCTCGCTGCAAATGTTCGCCGATGAAGTCATGCCGGAATTCCACGGCGAAGAGGCGCAGCACGCGCAGTGGAAGGACGACGTGCTGAACGGGCGAATCGTTCTGGAAGATCTCGATACCGAAGGCTACGACATTTACAGTCACCAGAACGAAGACATCGTCCGCCTGACGCCGGAACAGTTGAAAGCGCAGATGGCCGCCAAGGAGAAGGAAGCGGCGAACGGCGGTAACTGATCGGCGACGGCAAGGGGCCGGTCAGGCCGCCCCCTTGCCAGCCGGCGGACGCAGGTGCGGCAAAATCTGCCAGACCAGTCTGCGAACCCGGAGCGGCAGTAACCCGGCCAAGTAGATCTGATCGGATCGCGGCATGATGATCAGCAGGATCGGCACTGCAATTGCCCCATAGGTGATGCAGCCAAATAGAAACAGCTCGCCTAAATTCATTGGCGGCATGTCTTGCAGCAAGAACCATACCGGCACCTGAAAAGCGAAACTGCCGAGCATCACCCTGCCCACCTGGCCAAAGTAATAAGGCAGAGGAATTTCGAGTTCCCTGCAGACATTTCGCGACTTCAACGCCACTGCACCGACCGCAACCGGCAAGCCGACGCCGAAGGCCACGCCGACAATTCCATACGGAATCGCCAAAGCACTGGCGGCGGCTACGCTACAGCAGGCTATGCCGAAGTCGTAATAAGCAAACCGCTTATGCTTGCCGAGCGCCGTCATCAATTGCAGCGCCGGGACCTGGACCAGATCGAACATCCAGGCCGACATTAGAATCAATAACGGCAGATAGGCATCGGTATAATCGGGGCCGATCCAAGCGGTAATAAATTCGTGCCCGGCAACGATCAGGCCGCCGCCGATCAGCGAGACGCCGAACGCCACCACTCGGGTGACGACGAAAAAGCGTTCCCGCAAGATCCGATGATCGGCGCTTCTGACTGCAATGTCGGTGAATGCCGGCATCGTTACGAAGAAACCCAGTCGGATCAAACCTTCCAATCGAGTGATCACGTTTAACGCTATTGCATACGTTGCATTCGCTGTCACACCGATCAGACTGGATACAATAATTACGCTAGAGTGTGTGATAGAGAATTTTGAAATATTCGACAGAAACACAAATCTGCCAAATTTTAGCATCTCCTTGAAATACTTCCACGATACTAAAGATCGGACAAATTTCAGTTCGGGATAGATACGCCGTTGCAAAAACCAAAGGGCAATGCGGTATACCGTGTCTGTAAAAACTGCGATCAGGGCCACCGTAACGATGCCATAACCTGCGCGCAGTGCGAAATATGTCAAAGCAATACGGATGGATGCTCGCATCAACAGTAATATGCTGCCGATATCCTGCCGTAGAGTCGCGGCGATGCTGCCCTCATAGACGTAGGTCGGAAACGCCATCGATGCTGTGAAACCCAGCAATGCAACAACCGCAAGCAGAGTATCGCGGCGAATGGGGTCGTCGACTAGGACGGATATCGCGACCAACGCGGCTGCGACGATTAGCAGAGTCAGAAGCCCTAGCGCCAAAAATGCCACAATTGTTGTCGAAAAAACCCGGCAGGCGCCTTCCTCGTCACCATCGGCTCTATGCTTCGATAAAAACCGCACAACAGTTTGAGACATTCCAAAGTCAAAGGCGTGATATTGCATGACGATGGCGCCGATCAGCATCCAAATGCCGAACCAATAGTCGCCCAACGATTGGACCATGATCGGCAGAAGCGCCAAGGTGCCAACCACATTCACAAGCATCGCAAATATCCGCATACTTGCGCCGCGAAGCACTAGAACCCCAGCGCGGGTGGGCTTTTTGGGCGGTGCATCGGTCATATGGGAGTCAATTCCAGATGGGATAAAGGCGCACAGTCGCCCCCTGCCTATCACAGAGTCTCTACGCGAAACTTATCGACGATGCGACGCACCATGCGAGCGCAGCAGCGACGCCGAGTCGCCGCACGCCTGCAGTCGCAAAAATGCCCTCACCCACGGTCACTAAAATACGGCGATCATCCAGGGCTTGAACCCAAGAGCGGTAGGCGCGACCAGTTTTCTGTATCAAATCATGGCACTCATGGCTATTAAGTCACACTATTGGCTTGACGAGATGGTATGGTTCTTCGATTAACAGGTCTGACTTCGCGGATGTCCGCGGTTGGGTGAGCTACAGATGAAAAGGTGCTCGACAATGAACTTGCAGCAAGGCGTTCGATTAGTCGCTGTGACAGTCGCGATGGCGGCCTTGGCGGCGTGCAGCAACAATGACGCCAACACTGTCGAAACGGCAGCGACCGTCGCACCGAGCGACTATCTGATCGGCCCCCTCGACCAGGTGCAGGTTTTCGTCTGGCGGGCGCCGGATATTTCGGTCACGGTTCCGGTTCGGCCAGACGGTAAAATCTCGACACCGCTGGTGGAAGATATGGAAGCCGCCGGCAAAACGCCCACACAATTGGCCCGCGATCTGGAAGACGCGCTGCGCACCTATCTGCAGGATCCGGTGGTCACGGTGATCGTGCAAAACTTCAATGGCCCCTTCGACCAGCAGGTTCGGGTCGTCGGCGCGACCACCCAGCCCATTTCGGTGCCATACCGGTCCCAGATGACGGTTTTGGATGTGATGGTCGCGGTTGGCGGACTGACGGAATTTGCCGATGGCAACCAGACAGTCCTCATCCGCCGGCGAAATGGTGAGCAACAATCCATTCGGGTTCGTCTCGATGACTTGTTGAAGGACGGCGACATCAGCGCAAACACCACCGTGGCGCCCGGCGACGTGATCCTCATTCCGGAAAGTTGGCTATAGCAAACGTTAATCGCTAGCTTGTAAAAGTGCCTGCCGCGCCTGCCCCCAAGCGGCCATAGCGGCCGAAGGAGACCCCACGTCAATGGGATCGACAAGCGAACTTCGCTCACTGATATTCTATTACGTTAACGGCCTGCTCGCCAGGCGCTGGACGATATTGATCACCGCCTGGATCATTTCCGGGATCGGCTGGTTCGCTGTCGCGATGATGCCAAATTCCTACACCGCGACGGCACGGATCTACGTCGATACGGAGAGCCTGTTGCGGCCGCTGATGAAGGATCTGGCGGTTCAGCAGGATGTGCAGCGCCAGGTGGACGTCATGCGCCGCACCCTGCTGACCCGCCCGAATGTCGAGCAGATCGTCCGTAGGACCGACCTGGACCTGTCGGTTTCGACACCGATCGAATTGGAGCAGCTCATTGAGCGCTTGGCAAAGGATATCGAGATTCGGACCGAAGGCCAGAATATCTTCAGCATCGAATACAGCGCCAGCAGGCCACGTCTGGCGCAACGAATCGTTGATACTACGCTGCAAATCTTCGTCGAGATGAACCTGGGTGACCAGCAGCAGGATATGGAGTCGGCACGCCGCTTCATCGACCAGCAGATTTCCGAATACGAAACCAAGTTGCGCAATGCGGAGCTGACAGTCGCGGAGTTCAAACGCAAAAACTCCGGCCAACTCGGGAACGCCGATAGGGTGCAACGCTCGCTGGAGCAGGCGGAGCAGGACCTGAACAATCTTCGCTCGGCGTTGCAGTCGGCAGTCTGGCAGCGGGATCAACTCAGCTTGCAACTGGCCAGCACGCCGAAGGTGCTGGAGTCCCGCACTACCGCGACCGGCGGCGGCGAGCGCGCGCAACTGCAAGCCGAACTCAACCGGCAACAGGCGGAGTTGAACCGGTTGCGCGGGATATTCACCGAACGTCACCCGGATGTCGTCGCGCAGGTCAATGCGATCTCCCGTCTCCAGGCGCAAATCAATGCCGCGCCTGCCGCAACGATCACGCGCGAAGAAACCGAAAATCCTGCATGGACACAACTGAACACAGAATTTCAGCGCATGGAACTGATGATCGGCAGCATCGAGAACAGGATTGAGCAGCAGGTCGAGAAGATCGACAATCTCGCGCAGCGCCTGTCCGAAACGCCGGAGACGCTGGCTGAGCTTGTCCAGCTCAATCGCGACTACGATGTGCTGCTGAAACAGTATCAACTGTTGATCGAACGGCGCGAGTCGGCGCGGATGGCCCAACGCCTCAGCACCGAATCGGAAAGCGTCGAATTCCGGATCATCGAGCCGCCGGTCGAGCCGGTGCAGCCGAGCGGCCCGCCACGGATTCTGCTGATGGCCGCCGTTCTGGTTGGTGGCCTGGGCATCGGCACAGCTTTGGCACTGCTGCGCATCCTGCTGACCGATGCCTTTATGAACGCCCGCCAATTGACGGAGGCCATTGGCCTGCCGGTGATCGGCACGCTGTCGGTCGCGCGATCTCTGCTCGGTGGCCCGCGGCGCGTGCTGGAAGCGGCAACGGCCGCCTCTGCCGCCCTGTTCTTACTCGCCAGCTTTGGGGGCTTGAGCTATTTTTATGTTGTCAACCCAACTCCGCCAGAATTCCGCGGGATCGTACAAGGCGTCGCCAATTCCATTTTGGAACGGTTCGACCAGTCGATTTAGTGAAGCTATGGCGGGAGCGCTGGGGGTAAGGATAATAACGCAATGAGCTTGATCGAAAAA
>CAXBDI010000027.1:0-40368 GCA_963974445.1 uncultured Alphaproteobacteria bacterium | reverse complement strand
CCTTATCCAAATCGCGGCGCGTCGGCAGTGGCGCTGCGCCAGGGAGTGGCTTATCCTGCCAACAAGGCGCTGTCACGTCCACGTGGCGGCAATCATTCACAAACAATGGTGAGAACCCTCTGTGCCTTTGCCAAGAAAGCCCGGCGCCGGCCCCATGGATGGTGTCCGTGTGCTCGATATCGCGACATTCATCGCAGCGCCCCACTGTGCCACGATTCTGGGCGAGTTTGGCGCAGAGATCATTAAGATCGAGCATCCGAACGGCGGTGACCCGTGGCGGCGCTATGGCACACCCAGCAAACGAGCCGATTCGACCCTGGCCTGGCTGGCCGAGGCGCGGAACAAACAGTCGGCGACGCTCGACCTGCGCTCGGCGCGCGGCAAGGAGTTGTTTCTGCGGCTGGTGGGCTTGGCCGATGTCGTTTGCGAGAACTTCCGCCCCGGCACGCTGGAGAAATGGGGTCTGGGCTATGACGTCCTCAGCGAGATCAATCCGCGGCTGATCCTGATGCGGGTCAGTGGCTATGGCCAGACGGGCCCCTATCGCGACCGACCCGGCTTCGCCCGCATCGCCCACGGCGTCGGCGGGTTGACGCATCTGGCCGGCATGCCGGGTGGGCCGCCAGTCACGCCGGGCTCGACCTCGCTCGGCGACTATATGACCGGCATGTATGGCGCGATCGCCGTACTGATGGCGTTGCGTGAGGTCGAGGCTGGCGGCCTGGGACAGGTGATCGACGTGGCGCTGTACGAATCGGTCTACCGCGTTCTCGACGAGTTGGTGCCCGCCTACGCCGCCACAGGCAAGGTGCGGGAGCGTGAGGGCATGGGCACGCTGAACGCCTGCCCGCACGGCCATTTCGAGTGCGGCGACGGCAAGTGGATCGCCATCGCCTGCACCAGCGACAAGATGTTCGAGCGCCTGTGCCAGGCTATGCAAAGGCCCGATCTGATCGCGCTCTACGGCAAGGTTGCCGGCCGGCTGGCCGGGCGCGAGACGGTGGATCGGCTGGTGACGGAGTGGACCGCCTCGATGACACGGGTCGAGGTGCTGGAGAAATGCGTGGCCCGCGAAGTGCCGGCCGGCGCGATCAACTCCGTCGCCGACATTTTCGAAGACCCGCAATTCGCCGCCCGGGAGAACCTCGTGACCGTGGACGATCCGGATACCGGCCCGATCACCGTGCCCGGCGTCATCCCGAAATTGAGCCGAACGCCCGGCGCGCTGAAGAGCCTCGGGCCGGCGTTCAAATCGGCCAATCAGCGCGTCTATGGCGGATTGCTGGGGTTAACGCCGACGGAGATCGAAGCGTTGGTCGCTGCCAAGGTGATTTAGGATTCGGGGCAAGACGAGCGGACAACGAGTCCAGCCCCCTACCCCGCCAAAATCGCCCGGCCTTCATCCAGAGTCTTTGCCGCCGACGCGGCCAATGCCTCGTCGCTGGCGCTGCTGATCGGGTGCTCGATGGTCACGTAGCGGTAACCATCGGCTCCCAATACGCGCGCCATCAGGTCGGCGGCGCTCACGAATTTGGTGGTCATCACGGCGACGGCCGGCGTGCCCAGTTTCTCGACCTCTATTGCGTCATGCAAACTGCACGACGAACAGCTGCCTCAGTCACCGATACCGACGAAAGCCGCATCCCACTCTGGCGCTTCCTGCATGATGTGGGCGTCGGCGGGGGCGCTGTAGTTGGACTTGATATGCATCACCACGCGGGCCGCACCCATCTCGTCCAGCAATGTCCGCTCCAGCGCGGCGAAGAAGGGCCGTGTGCCGCGCTTGCCGTTGGAAATGACGCCGATGGTCTTTCCCTGTAGCGACCCGACGCGGCTGGCGAGCGCGAACGCCGCCGATTTGCCGCCGTAGGTTGGGTCCAGAACTTCGATACTCATGAGGGTGTTTTCACTCCTTCTCTCAATTTCTCAGATTTCACAATCGACGCAGGTGCCGACGGCCACCGTGCAGGCTTTGCTCTTCGGTCCGAACCAGGGAGGGATGATCGCGCCGAAACCGCCGGCGGGGCCGCCTGCCGCGATCACCAGCAGGTCGTTCGGCTCCGACAGTGCGCGGTATTCGGTATCGCCGCGGCTGCCGACCACCGCGCCCTTGCCGCAATCGGCCCAGTCGCGGCGGTGGATCAGGGCGTGCTCATAGACATAGGCGCGGATGTCAGCCTTCGACCAGCCAGCGGCGGCAAAGTGGGTGCGCAACTGCGGCGGCACGACCATCGCGTAGTTGCCGGGATAGATCGAATAGTGGCGCATGGAGGCTTTGATCTCGGCAATGAAGGTCGCCAGGATTTCCTCAGGCGCGGTGGTCCACTCGTTCATGATCTGACGCGGCGCGCCCGCCGACATCACGGTGACGGCGGAGGCATGTTGCGGCACGCCGCGTTCCTCCGCCAGCGGCAGCCAGGGCGAATCCTCCTCGTCCTCCGCCACGCAATAGCTGATCTTGCCGGGATGACCCAGGGTCGAGCGGTCGACATCGCCCGGGCGCACGTCCAGCAAATTGCCGAGCGCCAGCCGGATCGCCCGGCCAATCGCCGTCGTCGCCCGGTCGCTGGAGCCCAGCGCGTTGAACGTACCGCTCATGCCCAATTCCTGGCGGCAGGGTCCATTAATGATCGTCAAAATGGCACAGCCGCCGGTGCTGGCGGTGCAGCCGTGCAGCAGGAATGGCTCCTGCAGCATGGCGGTGAAGGCCGTCACCACCAGCGGGAAATGCATCGGCAGGCAGCCGGCCATGACGCTGTTGACCGCCAGCTTCTCCGCCGTGATATGGCGCGCGCGCACTGGCTCTATGCCGATCAGATGGTCCGGCGTCAGCATCGCCCATTCCAGGCAGGCTTCCACGGCATCCGCGGTGGGCGGCACGATCGGCAGGCCGTCGGTCCAATTGCGGGAGTGATAGAACTCCTGCGCCGCCATGATATCGGCGACGGAGTGGCGTTCGGAGGTGAGTTGCATCGGCTCTGACTCTTAGTAATAGAGGCAAACGATCTTGAACCGGCGTTATACGCGGCCATCCGCGTAGGAGTCGATGGCCAGCGCCGCTCGGAAATTGGCGGAGATCGCGGCCTTCTGCTCCTCCAGCGGAATGCCGGTGGCGTCGGCGATTCGGTCGATGGCGTTGAACGTTGCTGCTACGCCGGCCGCATCGACCAACCCGGCATCGCCGACTGCCTGCCGCAACGAGGCTCGCGCACGGTCGAGCGCCGCGTCATCGCCGCCCAACAAAGCATCGGCGAACGCCAGCAGCTCGGTCCCGGCGGCCACGCCGCCGCCGTCGGACCCGTCGCCGTGAATGGCAGAGAGATCGTAGGCCTCACCGGTTTCCTCGCCGCTCGCACGGAGCAGTATCAAGTGACTGGTGGTTCAATAGATACATCGGTTGAGCGCCGAGACCCTGGCGGCCAGGAACTCGATCTGCGCGTGGGTGATCGCCCGGAACTCCCGCGCAAAATCGCGCATCCAGGCTTGCGGCAGGTACTGCACGTCCACCAACTGAAACCAGGAGCGCATTTCGTTCGGAACCAGGGTCAGAGCGCGCTGAATGTTGGCGCCCAGCATCTCTGCATAGAGATCGGCTTCGGGCCCCGCCGCCTTGTCCTTGGCGATGGTCGGAACCCAGCCGGGCCCGGGCGCCGCACAGGCCGGCGCGTATCCGGATGGTCCGCCGTCCGCCGGCTGCGGCAAAGGCAGCGGCGCGACGCCCATGGCGCGGGCGAACGTGTCAAGACTGACGGTATGCGCCATGATGCCGACGATCTCGACATAGCGTCCGGGGGAGAGGCCTTTATCCAGCAGGCTGCGGAACCAGGATTCGCCGAGGCGATCCGGATCGGTGACCATGCGGTGCACCGCCTCGACCACGACGTCCGGCAGGTGGCCGCTATGGTCGTGCCGACCCTGAACGCTGGTCGGCGACAACGCCGCCTTTCGGTCCCGGCAGAGGGTGCAGGTGCGCGCCTCCCGCGCGGCTTCGGCGATGGCCAGCCGCTCGGCACCGGAATACCAACTGCCAGGGGTGGCGAGATGCTGCAACACGCGCTCGTGCTCGGCTTCGATATCGGCGCGAACCGGCGCGGCGGCGTTCTGATAGGATTGCGAAACAGTCTGCATGACTTAAGTCTATGCCAAAGCGCGGACGCCCCCAAGGGAATTTGACAAACTGCGGTGCAAACCCGTATAAGCCGCGCTCTCCCGGAATTCCGGCGCTGCCCATGATTGGAGCGACGCCCCTCCAGCTAAGAGTTACCAGACGATGAAACGCACATTCCAGCCGAGCAATATCGTTCGCAAACGCCGCCATGGCTTCCGCGCCCGCCTGAAAACGGTCGGTGGCCGCAACGTGCTGCGCAATCGGCGCGCCCAAGGCCGTAAGAAGCTATCGGCCTAGGCCCAGGACGGCGAGCCGGGTTGTGCCGCGATGATGCCGTGTCTGAAACAGCGTGGCGAATTCGTGCGTGCGGCAACGTCCGGTTTCCATGCGTCCGCGCCCGGCTTGGTATTGCAGGCGTATAAGCGCGGCGAACTGCCGGATCAGGCAGGCCCGGCCCGCATCGGCTTCACCACATCGAAGAAAGTCGGCAAGGCGGTGCAGCGCAATCGCGCCCGCCGCCGCCTGCGTGTATTGGCCGAGACGATCCTGGCGGCGAAGGCGCGGCCCGGGGTCGACTATGTGTTGATCGGACGAACCGCGACGGTCGACCGTCCCTTCGCCGACCTGATGCGGGATCTGGAGCACGTCATCGAGCGGGTGCACTCCGGCCGCGCCCGAGCGGCCAAACCGCGCCGGCCCCGCGGGGGCCGTAACGCCACGGCGGCGAAACCGTCATGATACGCTGGCTTCTGCTCGGGCTGATCGCCATCTATCGCTATGGATTGACTTGGCTTTTGCCGAAGACCTGCCGGTTCGCGCCCAGTTGCTCCGAGTACGCGATGCAGGCCATTCAACGCCATGGCGCCTGGCGTGGCGGTATTCTGGCTGCGCGGCGGATCGTCCGTTGTCACCCTTGGGGTGGCAGCGGCTTTGATCCCGTGCCCTAGGCGCGCTAAGTACTCTCTCAAATCATTTTATCTCCCCCAAGTGCGAACGGACCGAGCCGCCGCTTATGGACCAGCGCAATATCTTCCTAGCCATAGCTCTCTCGCTGCTGATCCTGATCGGCTCGCAGACGCTAATGGATCAGTTCTATCCGCCGCCACCGCCCGGCGTGGATATCAGCCAGACGCAAGGCGGCCAGCCTGGCACGCCGCAGCCCGGTGCACCCGGTGCACCCAGCACGGTGCCGCAGGCCCCTGGTGTGTCCACTGGCTCGCCTGTGGTGCCGCCGGCTGTGCAGCGCGCAGAGAAGCTGCAACAGTCGCCCCGTATTCCCATCGATACAGCTCGCCTTTCCGGCTCCATCGCGCTGCGCGGCGGACGGATCGACGATCTGGTGATGCGCAATTACCGGGTCACGGTGAAAAAGGACTCGCCCAACGTCATCCTGTTCTCGCCAAGCGGCACCCCGTTCGGCTTTTATGCACAGTTCGGTTGGGTGGCGAGCAGCCCGGATACTACCGTTCCCGGCGACGACACGATCTGGACCGCCAGCGGTAACAAACTGACGGTGGACCAGCCGGTCACGCTCACCTGGGACAACGGCGAAGGCCTACGCTTCTCGCGCACGATCAGCATTGACCAGGGCTATATGTTCGCCGTCACCGACCGGGTCGAGGCGAGCGGAACGTCCGCGGCGACCTTGTTCCCCTACGGCCTGATCGGCCGCGATGGCGTGCCCAAGACCTCCGGCTTTTTCATCCTGCACGAGGGCCCTATCGGCGTTTTCAACGATAAGCTGAAGGAGTTCGGCTACGACGACCTACAGGACGACGGCGTGCAATCGTTCGAAAGCACCGGCGGCTGGTTCGGTATCACGGACAAGTACTGGCTGGCAGCCCTGGTGCCGGATCAGCAGGCGGCGTTCAAGGCGCGGATGCTGCACAGCATGGCGCAAGGCCGCGACAAATTCCAGACGGATTTCCTGGGCGCTGGCGCGATTTCTGTCGCACGGGGCCAACCGGCGGAGTTCACGACGCGCCTGTTCGCCGGCGCAAAAGAGGTCGCTCTGCTGGATCAGTATGAGGAAGCGCTGTCGATCCCACTGTTCGATCGCGCCGTTGATTTCGGCTGGTTCTACTTCCTGACCAAGCCGATGTTCTATGCGCTCGACTGGCTGTACGGCATTGTCGGCAACTTCGGCGTCGCCATTCTGATCGTCACATTCGGCCTTAAGCTGTTGTTCTTCCCGCTGGCCAACAAATCCTACAAGGCCATGAGCCGGATGAAGCTGCTTCAACCGAAAATGACCGAGTTGAAGGCGAAATACGGCGAAGACCGCCAGAAGATGCAGCAAGAGATGATGGCGATGTACAGGCGGGAAAAGGTCAATCCCGCCGCCGGCTGCATCCCGATCGTGATCCAAATTCCGGTGTTCTTCTCGCTCTATAAGGTGCTGTTCGTCTCCATCGAAATGCGGCATGCGCCGTTCTTCGGCTGGATTCAGGATCTCTCCGCCCCCGACCCGACCAATGTGTTCGAGCTGTTCGGCCTGATCCCGTGGGATGCACCCCACTTCCTGCACTTCGGCGTCTGGCCGCTGGTCATGGGTGGCACCATGTTCCTGCAGCAACGTCTGAACCCGCAGCCGGCGGACCCGATTCAGGCGAAGATGTTTATGTTCATGCCGTTGATCTTTACGATCTTCCTGGCGACATTCCCGGCG
The DNA here is from genome assembly GCA_963974445.1 of uncultured Alphaproteobacteria bacterium. Taxonomy (GTDB): domain Bacteria; phylum Pseudomonadota; class Alphaproteobacteria; order Bin95; family Bin95; genus JACKII01. Next base: position 33,592 of record CAXBDI010000027.1, on the reverse strand, counting down.
GGTCTGGTGATTTACTGGAGTTGGAACAACACGCTCTCCATCGCGCAGCAGTGGGTGATTATGCGCAAGACCCGGCGCGAGGATAAGCTGAAAAAGGCCGCTGCGAAGACAACGCCGCCGAAATCCAAAAAGTCGAAATAGACGCCATGCCGGAGTCTGCGGATTTCCAGCCCCTCGACCCGGAGGATTTCGAGAAGCCGGAGGCTATCGAGCACGGTCGGCTACTGTTCGCGCGGGAGTGCCGTTTCACATGGGCGGCTGCCAAGAAAGGCGATCTGCCGCCGATCGGTCTGCCGGAGATCGCCTTTGCCGGGCGGTCCAACGTCGGTAAGTCTTCGCTGGTGAACGTGCTGACGGGGCGCAATACGCTCGCCCGCACGTCGCAGACGCCGGGGCGGACGCAGCAACTCAACTTTTTCAACCTGGGCGACCGGCTCTCCCTGGTGGACCTGCCAGGCTATGGCTATGCCAAGGTCTCGAAGAGCAAGGTCGCCGATTGGACCAAGCTGATCTTCTCCTACCTGCAGGGCCGCACGTCGCTGGCTCGGGTCTGTGTGCTGATCGACAGCCGCCACGGCCTAAAGGAATCGGACCTGGCTTTGATGGAGTTGCTGAACAAGGCAGCGGTGACCTTTCAAATCGTCCTGACCAAGGCCGACAAAATGTCCGGCCCGGCGTTGGCCAAGATGCAGGCCGACGTGCTCGCCCAATCGCGCAGCCATGTCGCCGCCTACCCTCTAGTCATCACCACAAGCGCCGAGAACGGCGCGGGCGTGCCGCTGCTGCGCTCCTTTCTGGCCGGGCTGGCTCTGCCGCCGGCTTAAAATGCGTTTGGTGTTGCGCTTTTGGGCTGGCCAAGGGTAAACCCGGCGGCATTGACTTACAGTTGGCCGTCGCGTGCGGCGGCCCCTACCTCATCCAATACGCGAGCGTATGTCATGGCCATGAGCGAATCCGATCTGGAAACCGCCCCCCGCCTCCTTTCCGAGGCGCTGCCGTATATGCGCCGCTATGCCGGTGCGACCTTCGTCGTGAAGTACGGCGGCCATGCGATGGGCGACCAGGCGCTGGCCGATCTCTTCGCCCGCGACATCGTGCTGCTGAAGCAGGTCGGCGTCCACCCCATCGTCGTACACGGCGGCGGCCCACAGATCGCGCGCATGCTGGAGCGGCTCAACATCAAGAGCAATTTCATCGACGGCCTGCGCGTCACCGACGCCGCGACGGTCGAGGTGGTGGAGATGGTGTTGGCCGGTTCGATCAATAAGGAGATCGTGACCGCGATCAACCGGGCCGGCGGCCGCGCCATCGGGCTCTGCGGCAAGGATGCGAACCTGATCCGCGCCCGGCAGTTGAAGCGCACCAAGCGCGACCCGGACTCGAACATCGAACGCGTGCTCGACCTCGGTTTCGTCGGAGAGCCGACGACCATCGACGCCAAACTGCTGCTCGACTTGGCCAAGACCGATGTCATCCCGGTGATCGCGCCCATCGGCGTGGGCGAGGACGGCCAGACCTATAACATCAACGCCGATACCGCCGCGGGAGCCATCGCCGGCGCATTGCAGGCCGCGCGCTTTATGTTGCTGACCGATGTGAAGGGTGTGCTGGATGGCAACGGCACGCTGATCCAGGACATGACGCGGTCTCGCGCCGAGTCTCTGATCGCCGACGGCACGATCTCCGGCGGCATGATCCCGAAGATCGAAACCTGCCTCGACGCGGTGAAGGCCGGCGTCGAAGCCGCCATCATCCTGGACGGCCGCAGACCGCACGCCGTGCTACTGGAAATCTTCACCGAACGTGGTGCCGGCACGCTGATCCGGCCGGAGTGAGGCGGGCGCTTGCTGCGGTGCTGACGCAAGCGCATATAGGGGCCAAGGAGATACTGCAATGCATGAAGCGACAACCGAAGTGAGTGTGGAGGAGGCCAAAGCCAACCTCGAAACGTTGATCGAACGCGCCGCAAACGGCGAGCGGATAGTCATAGCCTGTCCGGGGACAGTTAAAGTGGACCTGACTGCACACGTCGGTAACGACCCAACGTCCAAAACACCTGAGAACGATTCGACCCAGAGAATGAAAGCCTTTCGCAAGGGCCGCACTCTCGGCGGCATTGATTGGCGGGAGTTGAGAGACGAAGGGCGGCGATGACCGCCATAATTCTTGACTGCTCGGTTGCGGTCACGTGGTGTTTTGAAGACGAAGCCAGCGCCGCCACAGATCGTATGCTTGATTTGGTGCAATCGGATGGAGCATTTGTCCCTTCGCATTGGATCATGGAAGTGTCGAACACGCTGCTAGCCGGCGAACGCCGCAAACGCGTGACAGCATCTGAAATCGACGAATTCCACCGCCTGCTCCAGAACCTCAATGTTGCAGTAGATACTCGAACGTGGGACGAAGCGCTGGGCGCTACGCTTCTGCTGGCACGCAAGCACAGCTTGACGTCTTATGACGCCGCTTATCTGGCTTTGGCAATTCGTCTCAGCCTACCGCTTGCGACCAAAGATAAGGCGCTTCGTCAGGCATCCACTGCAGAGAACATTGCTCTCATCGATGTTTAGCAGCGTTTGACACACCGCCCCATCACCTCCCCTCTTTGGCATCCTCGCCAAAAGTCGTAGAGTGCCATCCAACGCACTCCGCGCACGAATGTTTGAGGATACCGCCCCGCGATGAACGCCACCCCTCCCGAGAAAAAGCCCAACCCCTGGCAGCCCGAACTCGACGAACTCGCCCAGCGCGAGGCATTTGCTGAAAAGCTGGGCGGCGAGATGCGGGTCAAGCGCCAGCATGACGGTGGCCGCTACACCATCCGCGAGCGCATCGACCTGATGCTCGATCACGGCACGTTCCACGAGGTCGGCAAGATCGCCGGCATGGCCACGTATGACGGCAAGAACGATCTGGAGGAGCTGGTGCCCTCCAACTTCGTCTTTGGCCGGGGCAAGGTCGATGGCCGGCCAGTGGTGATCGGCGGCGATGACTTCACCGTGCGCGGCGGCTCGGCCGATGCCACGATCAAGGAAAAGCACCAGCTTTGCGAGCGCATGGCCAACGAACTCCGCCTGCCGCTGATCCGCGTGGTCGAGGGCTCCGGCGGTGGCGGCTCGGTCAAGACCATCGAGACCACGGGCCGCGCCAACGTGCCAGGCGTCAGCGGCTGGGAGATGGTGGTGGCCAACATGGGCACGGTCCCGCGCGTCGGCCTCGGCCTCGGTTCGGTCGCCGGCCTGGGGGCGGCGCATCTGGCCGCGACCCACTATGCCGTTATGGTTCACAAGCAATCCGCCCTGTTCGTCGCCGGCCCGCCGGTGGTCGAGTGGGCGGGAGAGAAACTGACCAAGGAGGAGTTGGGCGGCACCAAAATCCACCTCCGCTCCGGCGCCATCGACCACGCCGTCGATACGGAGGAAGAGGCGTTCGAAGCCGCCCGCAAGTTCCTTTCCTACCTGCCATCCTCGGTCTACGGTCTGCCACCACGGGTGGAGCCAACTGACGACCCCGACCGGTGCGACGAGAAGCTGATCCACGCGATCCCGCGTGAAATCCGCAAGGCCTACAAGATACGCCCCATCGTCGAGACTCTGGTGGACGAAGGCTCCTTCTTCGAGATCGGGCGCTATTATGGCCGCTCCTGCCTCACCGGCTTTGCCCGAGTCGATGGCTGGCCGGTCGCCATCATGGCCTCCGACCCGATGTTCTTCGGCGGCGGTTGGACGTCTGAGACCTGCCAGAAGGTCGAGAAATTCTGCGATATGGCGGAAACCTTCCACCTGCCAATGATCTACCTCTGCGACTGCCCCGGCTTCCTGATCGGCAAGCAGGCGGAGGAAACCGGCGTCATCAAACAGGGCGTGCGCGCCATGACCGCCATGTGGCAGACCACCATCCCCTGGTGCACCGTCATCATCCGCAACTCGTTCGGCGTCGCCGGCGCGGCCCACAAGAACGGCGGACGCTTGGCCCTGCGCTACGCCTGGCCGTCCGGCCGCTGGGGCTCCCTGCCCTTGGAGGGCGGGATTGAGGCTGCCTACCGCGCCGAAATCGAAGGCGCGGACGACCCCGCCGCCAAAAAGCAGGAGATCGAGGACCGGCTGAACAAGCTGCGCTCGCCCTTCCGCTCTGCCGAAGCCTTCTGGATCGAGGAAATCATCGACCCGCGCAAAACCAGGCCGCTGCTGACCGAATTCGCCAACCTCGCGGCCCCCCTGCGCACGCCCGGCCCCAGTTCCTTCCACATGCGACCATAAATCTCCCAAATATGTTCCCCAGTCGCAGCGCAGCGAAGCCCCGGGGCCGCTGTCAATATGCGAACACCGCCCTCGCCAATGTTCACCGGATAGCCCGTTTCCGTCTCACCCTGCCCGGCGGGCCGGGACACGTGCCTTGGCAGGTTAGAGGGCGTACTTTAGGCTGAGTTGAACGATCTCATCACAGGACGCCCGCGCCATGAATTTCGACTTTTCCGACGATCAACGCATGCTGCGCGATCAGGCGCGGCGCTTCCTGGAACAGAACGCCAAGCCGCGGGAGATCCTGGAGGGCGATCAGCCCTTCGACCGCAGCCTCTGGAAGAAAATCGCCGAGCTTGGCTGGATGGGCACGGCCATCGCGGAAGAAGACGGCGGCATCGGCCTGACCCACATCGACCTCTGCGTCATTGCCGAGGAGCTGGGCCGCTCCCTCGCCCCCGTGCCGTTCGCCTCGTCAATCTACCTGGCGCGGGAGGCCATCGCCATTGCCGGCTCGGCGGAGCAAAAGAAGACGCACCTGCCCGGCCTTTGTGACGGTTCGAAAATCGGCTGCCTCGCCACGGCCGAAGGCAATGGCCCGCTCATGCCGAAAAACATCCGGGCGGACGTCTCCGGCGGCAAGCTCTCCGGCACCAAGACGCCCGTGCCCGATGGCGACGTGGCCGACCTCGCCGTCGTCGTCGCCCACTCCGGCTCCGAAATCGGCCTGTTCCTGGTCGACCTCACCGGGCCCGGTGTCACGCGCCAATCCATCGAGACCATCGACCCCACCCGCTCTCACGCCACCCTCACCTTCGACGGCGCGCCGGCAGAGCCGCTCGGCACCCTCCCTGACGGCTGGCGCAATCTGGAGGCAACGCTCGACCGCGCCGCCGTCATGCTGGCGTTCGAGCAAATCGGCGGCGCGCAGAAATCGCTGGAGGATGCCAAGGACTACGCCCTCAACCGCTACGCCTTCGGCCGGCCCATCGCCAGTTTCCAGGCGATCAAACACAAACTGGCCGACGTCTACATGAAGACCGAACTGGCCCGCTCCAACGCCTATTACGGCGCATGGGCGCTGGCCACCGGAGCCGCGGAACTGCCCATAGCCGCCGCCGCCGCCCGCGTCGCCGGCTCCCAGGCCTTCATCTTCGCAGCCGAAGAAAACATCCAGACCCACGGCGGCATGGGCTTTACGTGGGAGTTCGACTGCCACCTATACCTCCGCCGCGCCAAACACCTGGCCCTGACCATCGGCGGCGAACGCAAGTGGAAAGACCGCCTGATCAGCCAACTCGAACAACGCAACGCGGCCTAAGCCTGAAAGGAGCAAGACCCATGGATTTCAGCGACACACCCGAAGAAGCCAAATACCGCGCCCGCGTCCGTGCCTGGCTCGGCCAGAATGCCGAGCGGCGCGAGCCTGGCAAGACGTTCCAGATGAAGTATGGCGAGGACGGCCTGGTGCCGCTGGCCAAGGAATGGCAGGCGAAGAAGTACGAGGGCGGCTTTGCCGGCATCACCATGCCAAAGGAATATGGCGGTCAGGGCGGCAACCAGATGCAGCAGGTCATCTACAACCAGGAAGAGGCGAACTACGTCACGCCGCGCGGCGCGTTCGAGATTGGCCTCGGCATGTGCATCCCCACCATGCTGACCTACGCGACCGAGGAGCAGAAGCAGCGCTTTGCCCCGCCGGCCCTGCGTGGTGAGGAGATTTGGTGCCAACTGTTCTCCGAACCCGTCGCCGGCTCCGATGTGGCCGGCTCAAAAACCCGCGCCGTGCGCGATGGTGATGACTGGATCATCAACGGCCAGAAAATCTGGACCTCCGGCGCCCACTTCTCCGACTGGGGCATCATCGTGCTGCGCACGGATCCCAGCGTGCCGAAGCACAAGGGCATGAGCTTCTTCTTCCTCGACATGAAATCGCCGGGCGTCGAGGTTCGCCGCATCAAACAGATCAGCGGCACCAGCAATTTCAACGAGGTGTTCTTCACCGACGTACGCGTGCCGAACAGCCAACGCCTGGGTGCGGTCGGCGAAGGCTGGCGCGTCGCGCTCACCACGCTGATGAATGAGCGCCTCGCGGTAGGCCAGACGCCGCCGCCCGACTTCGAGGAAATCTTTTCGTTCGCCCGCTCCATCGAGTTGGAAACCGGCCCGGCGATCCAGGATGCCGGCGTGCGCGAGAAGCTGGCGGACTGGTATGTGGAGATGAAAGGCCTCGAACTCACCCAATACCGCACCATCACCGCGCTCAGCCGCGGCGAGACGCCCGGCCCGGAAAGCTCCATCACCAAGATCATCAGCGCCAACAAACGCCAGGATATCGCCAACTTCGCCATGGACCTGATGGACCAGGGCGGCGTCAGCATGGAAGAGCGCCAAACCATGGCCGGCCTGTTCCAGGAGGCCATGTTGTCTTCGCCCAGCGGCCGCATCGCCGGCGGCACCGACGAAATCCTGCGCAACATCATCGCCGAGCGCGTATTGGGCCTGCCGCAGGATATCCGGGTGGACAAGAACGTACCGTTCGATCAATTGCCAACCGGGCGGTAGGGTGCCGGATTAGGTGTCCTGAGCACTGCGATCCCGAAACCGCTCAGGCAACCGGCCCACGCCGCTATCGATGCCGCGGCCTTTGAATTGCGTGAACGGACATCGGACCACGCCATTGCATCGTGTCGATAAATAGCCAAATGATCATGGCAAACTGGAGATAGTTCAAAAACAGTCTTCGATGGACCTACAGCCATGGCGTCAAAAATAGCGTATCATGTACGATGGATCGTTTTGGCCGCTGTTATCTTGTTGGCTGGACTACCTATGTCGTCAACGGCAACTTCCTTAGCGCCTATCGGCAAAGCGAACCCGGTCATCGACGCGGTTCGTAGCGGCGATACCGAACGCCTTAGCGGCGCCATGACGGCAAATCCAGAACAGATCAATCGCGCCGACGCCCTGGGCCGCACCGCACTGCACTACGCCGCGCGGCTTGGCGAGACAGAGGCCACCGCGCTGCTCTTAAGCGCCGGCGCAGCGCCGGACCCTGTCGACGGCGACGGGTATACGCCCCTGATGCGGGCGGTGATATTCGGTCATACAGGTGCGGCCGCCGCGCTGCTCGATGCCGGCGCCGATGGGGACCGGCTGCTGCCGACGGGCGCCACCTTGTTGGATTTGGCCCGCGAGGCCAATGACCCACAGATGCGGAAACTGTTCACGGGTCCGTAACCGCATCTTTGCCACCTGCGCGCCTTATTTTCGCCGGATTTTTAGGGTTAATGTATGCTGATCCTTGAAGTTATTATTCGTGTTTGACAATAAATTGAATTGTGTCTAAAATAAGACTTCAATCAATTACTGTTGTAATCTAAATTACTTCTATGTATAATGGAGTCGTTGAATTTCGCTGGAAAGGAGATTTCGGATGCGAATATCAAAGACTTCCTTGTCTCTCATCGGAGGGCACATTGCGGCTGCTGCGTTAGCGCTCGGACCGCCCGCCTATGCGGTCGGCGGATTCGGCGGGCAGGATCTTTACCATGTGCCCATGGCCTGGTGCGCGGTGCAGGGCAGCCCCGCGGCGTCCAACCCCAATATTACGGGGCTGAACGGCGTCACCGATACATCGACCGACGCGGTGTTGTGGCGGCGGCATGAGCGGCCGACCGACAACATCTATGTTAATGTTGCAGGCATCACCTTCCGCTCCACAATCATGAATTCGTGGGGCACGCTCAATTTCCCGATCCTCGCCGACCCGGATACTACATTGGGCGTGCAGGGCGACATGCGCGGCGAGAACGTGAATGTCGCCGGCGTTGAGTTCAACGCCCTGATCACCAACTGCGACGCCGCTTATGCCGACCCAACGTATGGGCTGGCAGGGGTAGGCGTCACTGCGGTCAACGCCAATCTCTTTCATGACGCCGCCGGCGAGTATGTCGGCGTGATTGGCTGGGGCGGCTGCACCGAGTCGGTGGCGACAGGCGACTGCACCGGTGCATACGACGGCCGGATCGTGGTGATCGACAACACCTATCTGTACCCCACCGTTGCAGACCGCACGTTCCCGCCCTCGCCTGCCGATCCAGCCGGCAACCTGCAGTTCGTGATCACGGACCCGCTGGATCAGTTGGTCGGTCATGAGTTGGGGCATGCTTTGAGCCTCGATCACCGCAACCCGTCGACGGCGCTGATGTTCGGCACGTCGAGCGACAATGACGCCGACGGCGACGTCGACAATATCGCGCTCAATGCGACGGAAATCGCCGACCTTCGCCTGAACGCCCAAAACGTCACCGGCGTCGAGATCGATCCGCCGCGCAAAATTCTGCCTGGCCGGTTCGTTACCATGCGCCACGTCGACGAGACACGCGATGCCGACCAGGCCGATCTGGCGTCGGTGAAGATTTCGAGGGATATCAACAACGGCGATATGGAGTTTGCCGCGCAGTTCAACGGCCTGTTGCCGTCGCGGTTGCCAGGCAACCTGATGCTGACGTTTGCGCTCAACACCGACGAGGATACCGAGACTGGCATTCCCGAGGAGGTGCTGAAAGAAGCTGGCGTGCCGGAACAGCTTTGGCCGGGCGCGGATATTGTCCTGCAAGCCCAGGCGACGCAGACTCAAGGGGGAAAAGTATTCAAGGCGCGGGTGCGCGGCTGGACCCATATCAATGGCGACCCGATCACGATCCCCGGCGACCGGCTCCAGTGGGACTTTGCCCAACTAATCATGCACCCCTATTATGCAGAGATCCGTGGCGTACGGCCGACCAAGCAGTTAGGGCCGGTGCCTGTCTATGACGTGGCGATCCTGCGCGTTCCCGGCGATGTCGCTAAGGTGGCGATGGACACGCCATTCGGTGTCCGCGCCGCCGTTCGAGTGGGAGAAGCAGGACCGGATCTGTTCGGTGTCGACAAGGTGGCGACCTTCGAAATGCGCCGGCCGGACTTCCCGCATTGCTTCGCGACCGGCCCGGGAACTCCCGGCGAAACCGTCGATATATTGGTCGAAGACTTGCTCGCCAACCGACCGGTGCACGCCTTGCTGGGGCCCGACGAGGTCTTCCGCGGCAACACCGGACCTGACGGCAACATGACGGTGCCGCTGCCGATCCCTGAGGGTACGCGCGCCGGCCTGCATCTGGTCACGGTCGGCATTGACGATACCGCGCTGACGGCGGATTGCGTCGTCGACGTGCTGCCTGAGGGCGAGGATCAAGGTGGCATCACCATCGACGATCCGCGGATTTTCTCGTTGCTGAAAAGCCACGAAGATCTGCTGCACGGGCAGGAGGATCTGATCAAGCAGGCTGGCGAAATCGTGCGGGAGGCGCTGGTGACGCGCAACCTGACCGATGATGATGCCAAGGCGTTGATCGCCCGCTATGGCGAACTTCTGCAGCGCCACTCCGCCATGGTGGAGCGGTTCGAGAAGTTAGTGCGCGGGCTGATGAAGAAAGCCAACTAAACGTCTGAAAATCCTATGACTTGAGGCTCAGCGCTGACCAACCGGCGCTGAGCCTTTTTTGTGCGTGCTCTCTGAAATACCGTAACGGTCGAGGCGGGAAGAGTTTGATCTCTCTGGCTCCGAAATGGCGATGACACTTCAAGCAGACGTTCAATGCAAACGCCCGGCGCCGTAACATGCGCCGGGCGCTGCCGATCTGTCTTGGCGCGTGGTTAGCCGATTTTGCCTTTCAACTCATCCAACTGCGCTTTCGCGCCGGCGATCATGCAGGATAGGTCGGACGTCACCATCACCATGTCGAAGCCGCGCTTCACCGCATCTGCCGCGAACGCCGCACCGGCACAGTGCATCACTGCCTTGATGCCGGCCTTGTGCGCCGCCGCCAGGATCCTGTTGCAGGTCTCCAGGTGCAGTTTGTCCGGATTGTCGGCGCGTGGCTCCAAGCCCAGAGCGTAGGAGAGGTCGGCCGGCCCGATATAGACGGCATCGACACCGGGCGTGGCGCAGATGGCTTCGAGGTTTTCGATGCCCTCTTTGGTCTCGATCATCACCATGACGACGATCTCGTCGTTCGCGGCGGCCCGATAGCCCGCCCCGCCATAGTGCGCCGCGCGCACCGGCCCTGACGAGCGCATGCCGACCGGCGGATAACGGCAGGCAGCGACGGCCTTCGCCGCTTCCTCGGCGTTGTTCACCAAGGGAACGATGATGCCGTAAGCGCCAAGATCGAGGGCCCGCATGATCGGCGCCGGATCGTTCCAGGCAACGCGGACGAACGGAACGGTCTCCGTCTGAGAGATTGCCTGCAGCATCGGCAGCACGTCATTCATCTCGTTAGTGCCGTGTTGCAGGTCGATGCAAAGCGCGTCGAAGCCCTGTCGCGCCATGATCTCGGCGGTAAATCCATGGGAGACCGAAAGCCAAGCCAGAGTCGCCGGCTTACCGTCACGCCACAACTGTTTGATCTTGTTGGGCCGCATTGTCATTCCTCCAGTGGTGTTGCTATCAGCGCGGACGCGCGAGTGGTCAGAATAGCACTGCATGCATCGGCAGAAGGAATTATCCGACGTGGCTTTTTGTGGCGGTCAAGAGCGCCGAGCATCAGGGGCGCACAGTGGTATTCCGAACGCACCAATGCCTGAGTTGGGCTTCCCACTCGGCTAGGGTTTTAAAAACGGACTTGGAAGTTTCTCCTTCCAAGTGTGCCGACGCGTTCAGCAATCTACACGCCTGTTCCGGCTTAGTCTGCCGCTGCCTCAACAGATTCGCCGAATGCGGCGGCGGTCGAGGCGAACAAGGCATCCACCTTGCCGGCCTCCGCCTGCCGCAGCGCGGCTTCGACCTCGCCGATATAGCCCCGAGTCAAGGGCACGGCATCGCGATTGCGGCCGAGTTGGATCTGAAATACGCACGACGGACCGTGGCGGAAGGCGTTTTCACAGGCGCTCAGGTATAGCTCCCACATGCGGGCGAAACGTTCGTCGTACATGCGGACCACCGTCTCGCGTTCCGCCATGAAGCGCTCGCGCCAAGCCGCCAGCGTGCGGGCGTAGTGGACCCGCCAAATTTCGTTGTCCAAAGTCCAGAGCCCGGACCGCTCGATTGACTGGAATGTTTCCGAGAGCGACGGCGTATATCCACCGGGAAAGATGTACTTGCGCAGGAATGGCCCGGTAACGCCCGGCGGCGCTTTCGATGAGATCGCGTGGATCAGCGCGACACCTTCCGGCGCCAACCGGTCGCGAACGTTGAGGAAGTAGTCGGTCAGGTGGGGGACGCCGACATGTTCCAGCATGCCGACCGACACGACACGGTCGAACGTCCCCTGTACCTCCCGGTAGTCTTGCAGGCGGAATTCGACCCGGTCGCTGAGGCCCAGAAACTCCGCCCTCGCCTTCGCCACTTTCAACTGTTCCTCGGCGAGGGTGACGCCGGTGACTTTCACATCGGCGACGGTGGCCAGATACAGGGCCAGGCCGCCCCAGCCGCAGCCGATGTCCAACACGGTCTGGCCGGGCTCGAGGGCCAGTTTCGCCGCGATATGACGCTTTTTAGCGGTTTGCGCCTCATCCAGAGTCTCGTCGCCGGTCTCGAAATAGCCGCAGGAGTATTGCAGGTCGCGATCCAGCCACATCCGGTAGAAGTCGTTGCCCAAATCATAGTGATGCTGCACATTGCGGCGAGCCTGCATGGGCGAATTATGCTGCATGAAGCGTCGGAAGCGCCTGGCCAGACTGTTCCAGAAAATCTGGTTCGGGCTCATGTCGAACTGACGCTTGTTCAGGAAAAACAGCTCCACAAAATCATGGATCGTGCCGCGCTCGACGAGCAAGTCGCCGTTCATGATCGCCTCTGCGCCGCGCAATTCGGGGTTCAGGAAAATCTTCCAGTCGAGCGAGGAATCTTTCAGGCGGATTTGCACGTCCGGTCCGGGGCCCTGCCCGCCGAATTCCTCAACCTCGCCGTTGGCGCCGATCACGGCCAGGCGCCCGTTGCGGATGGCCGATCGGAGCAGTTTGGGGAGAAAACGCATGGCTACTCTGCTCTACTCTGCTGTGCTGCGAAGCATGTTGTTTCAGATATCAGACTGTCGCCGTTAGCGGAACTGTGGTATCTTGTTACGAGATGGCCTTCAAGGTTTGATCCGCAATGACGCGCTCCTCGTCGGTGGCGATGACAAAGGCCGCGGCCGAACTTTCGGCGGTTGTCAGCATGGGCCCGCCGGCGTCGTTGGCCGCCACGTCCAAGCGAAAACCCAGCCAGTCGAGCTTTTTCAACACCGCCGCACGGATCTTTGGCTGATGCTCGCCTATTCCGGCAGTGAAGACCATCCCGTCGATGCCGCCAAGCGTGCCGGCAAGCGCCGCGGTTTGCTTGGCGATCTGGTGTACGAACACGGCAACGGCGGATTGCGCTTGCGCATCCTGGCTGTCGATCAAAGTCCGCATATCGCTGCTGAGGCCGGACAATCCCTTCAACCCGCTCTGCCGGTACAGCAGGTCGGTCAGTTCGGGCAGCGACAAGCCCTCGTGTTCCATCAGATACAGCAAGACGCCAGGATCGATCTGGCCGGTGCGCGTACCCATTGGCAGGCCATCCAGCGCCGTAAAGCCCATGGTGGTATCGACGCTGCGCCCGCCATCGAGCGCGCAGAGACTGGCGCCGTTGCCGAGGTGTGCGACGACGGTCTTGCCCTTGGCCAGCCGCGGGGCGGCCACGGGCAATTGGCTGGCGATGTAGTCGTAGGAGAGGCCGTGAAAGCCATATCGGCGGACGCCCGCTTCGAAATAGCGATGCGGCAGGGCGTAAGTATCGACGACAGGGTCATGGCCACGGTGAAACGCGGTGTCGAAGCAGGCAACTTGCGGCAGGTGCGGTCGGGCGGCGCGGATGGCGTCAATGGGTGCGAGGTTTACGGGTTGGTGCAGCGGCGCCAGCGGCACCAGCGCCCGCAAATCCGTGATGGCGCTGTCGTCCAGGACTATCGGCTCTGCATGGCTGGTCCCACCGTGGACGACCCGGTGGCCGCAAGCCAGCAGTGTTGCGGAGCCGATATGGTCGTCGATCCAATCGACCACCCATGCAGTTGCCTCGTCCGGCGCTATATCCGGCCTTTCATCGGCGATGGTCGAGCCGTCGGCTGCGGCGGCGCGGAAGTGCGGCGCGGCGCGCATCTCCTCCAACGCACCTCGCCAGGCTTGCACGAGCGCGCCGTCGCGAAGCCGGTAAAGAGCCAGTTTGATGCTGGAGGAGCCGGCGTTCATGACCAGGATCGCGCCGTCGGCCATGGCTCACGCCTCCTTCGCGGCGGCGTCGAGGATGCCCTGGCGCGCGGCCGCAAAGATCGCTGCGACGGCGCAAGAGGCCAGCCGGGCAGCGACGCTATCGGCTCGGCTGGTCAGGATGATCGGTGCGCGGGCGCCGACCACCAGCCCGGCGGCATCGGCATTGGCGAGAAAGGTCAACTGCTTCGCCAGCATGTTGCCGGACTCGAGGTCCGGCGTGATAAGGACATCCACCTGCCCGGCGACCGGCGAACGAATGTTCTTCATCGCCGCCGCTTCCATATTGATGGCGTTGTCGAACGCCAGCGGCCCGTCGAGCAGACCGCCAGTAATCTGGCCCCGATCCGCCATCTTGCAGAGTGCCGCCGCCTCGACGGTCGAGGGCAGCTTCGGATTGATCGTCTCGACCGCCGACAGGATGCCGACCTTCGGCGTTTCGATGCCCAGAGCCTGCGCCAGATCGATGGCGTTTTGGCAGATGTCGCGTTTGTCCTCCAACGTCGGGTAAATATTGATCGCGGCATCGCTCAACAGCAGCAGGCGCGGATAGGTCGGCACGTGCATGACATAGATATGGCTGATGCGCCGTTCGGTGCGCAGGCCCGCCGCCTTGTCGATGACGGCGTGCATCAGCTCGTCGGTGTGCAGCGAGCCCTTCATCAGCACACTGGCTGTGCCGGCGCGGACCAGTTCGACGCCCTTCTCCGCTGCCGCGTGGCTGTGCTTGGTCGGGATGAGTTCGTAGGGTGAGAGGTCGATGCCCTCGGCGTCGGCAACGGCGCGGATCTTGTGCTCCGGCCCGACGAGGATCGGCTCTAGCAACCCCTTCTCCGCAGCCGAAACTGCACCGGATAGCGAGGTCGCATCGCACGGATGCACGACGGCTGTCGGCATTGGCGGCAGGCCAGCGCACTTCGCGTGTAGATCGTCAAAAAACTTGGTCAACGGCCAAATCACCTTCTACCATCAGGATAATATCCCAATTTATCCGGTCGGCCGGTGCACGCGATGATCTACATCAAGAGCGCGCCGGCTATGCGAAAGCCTTGACAGCGCCATCCGCTCATGCCGGTTTCTGGGGTATCGCGCAATCTCTTGCAGGAGCCCCCTCCCCTATGGCTGTCATCCCGTTCAACAAAGAGTTTCCGCACGAACCAGGCGAGGTCGTCACCCTGACCCCTCACCTGCGCCGGGTCACGTGCCCCAATCCCAGCTCGTTCACGTCGCGCGGCACCAACACCTATATCGTCGGCCATGGCAAGGTAGCGGTGATCGATCCGGGTCCGGCGGAGAAAACGCATACGGATCGGCTGCGCGAGGTGCTGAAGGATGAGGAGATCACTCACATCATCGTGACACACACCCACCGCGATCACTCGCCGGGCGTGCAGTTGATGAAGGAGTGGTGCGACGCGCCGACCTATGGCTATGGTCCGCATGGCGTCGGCGCGCGCCGCAATTGGCCCTTTGCCGGACCAGAAGGCGGCGACATGACCTTCAAGCCGGACGTGCGCGTCGCCGACGGCGAGTTGATCGAGGGCGACGGCTGGACCCTGGAGGCGGTATTCACCCCCGGCCATATCTCCAACCATCTGTGCTTTGCGGTAAAGGAGGACAACGTGCTGCTCTCCGGCGACCATGTTATGGGCTGGTCGACCAGCATCGTCTCACCGCCCGACGGCGACATGGCGCATTACATGGATAGCCTGCGCAAGCTGCTGACGCGCAAGGAACACACCTATTATCCCGGCCACGGCGGGCCGATTGTCGACCCCATCGCGTTCGTCGAAAGCTTTATCGAGCATCGGGGCGAGCGTGAGCAGCAGATCCTCGACTGCCTGGCGCATCACCCGCACCACATTCCGGAAATGGTGTCGGAAATCTATATCAACACCCCGGAACACCTGCACAAGGCCGCCGGCCGTTCTGTCCTCAGCCACCTGTTGCACATGGTCGAGGAAGGCCGGGTCGTCAGCCTGGACGATCCGCCGGGCCCGGATAGTCTGTACCGGCTGCCATGAGTCGCCCGTACTTGATTCGTCCGTCTTGATTTGGGGCCTTGAGATCGATAGGGACGTGACGTCACCAAAATAAAACATAAGGCGTCACCTATGTCTGACAATCTCATGCTCTACGAAAAGGACGATCGGGTCGTGACGATCACGATCAACCGTCCAGAAATCCGCAACTCGATATCCGCAATGGATATGCTGGATGCGTTCGAGGATTGCTTCAACCGCGCCGCCAAGGATCACGAGCTTTCGTGCATCATCCTGACCGGCGCTGGCACCGCCTTTTCGTCAGGCGGCGACGTCAAGCGCTTCTCGGAAAATGCCAAGACCATGCAGGCTTTTCCCGCAGGCACTCGCCATTGGTACCGTGAGGGCATTCAGCGCATCCCGCTCTGCATGGACAAGGTCGAAATCCCGATCATCGCGGCGGTCAACGGCCATGCCATCGGCGCGGGCTGCGACCTGGCGATGATGTGCGATATCCGCATCGCCAGCGAAAAGGCGCTGATGGGCGAGGTCTTCGTCAACCTGGGCATCATCCCGGGCGACGGCGGCGCCTGGTACCTGCCCCGCATCGTCGGCCGCGCCAAGGCGTTCGAACTGGCCTTCACCGGCGAGATCGTCGATGCGGCGGAGGCTCTGCGTATCGGCCTGGTGCACAAGGTCGTCGCTCCGGATGAGTTGATAGATGCGGCCCGCAAGATGGCCAGGATGATCGCGTCCAAACCACCGGAGGCGTTGCGCATGACCAAGCGGCTGCTGAAGGAAAGTGAGGCGCAGTCGCTCTCCACCTCGCTGGAGATGGCTGCCGGCTTCCAGGCGATTGCCCAAGCCACCCGAGACCATCAGGAGGCAGCCGAGGCGTTCGTCGAAAAGCGCAAGCCAGTCTTCACCGGGCGTTGATGCGGCAGGCGGCGGGGCAGACGATTGCCCCGCCCTTCCCTGCGGACTCTCCGCCTATATTGCCAAGTGCGAGGAAGTCGTCGCAGATGGCTACAACGGGCTCGGCCTTTACTGATGAAGAAATAGGCTTTTCATTGCCTAAAGAGCGCGCTATTGCCCGATAGTCTTCCATTATCGATGTGTACCCCAGCCGATGACTGCGCCGTTTACCCCTCTGGTAGCCAGCCTTCCCGCGACCGTCCCGTTTGTCGGCCCCGAAGCGCAAGAGCGCGAACGCGGGAGGGTATTCGCCGCCCGCATTGGCGCAAATGAGAACGTCTTCGGCCCCTCCCCGTTAGCCATTGAGGCGATGCGGGCGGAGGCGCCGTTCGTCTGGCAGTACGGCGATCCGACCAATTTCGACCTGCGCAACGCTCTGGCCGCACATCACGGCGTCCCCGGCGAGGGCATCGTTATTGGCGAGGGCATCGACTCATTGCTGGGGTTGACGGTGCGGGCGTTCGTGTCGCCCGGCGACCGCGTGGTAACCTCCGCCGGCGCCTACCCGACCTTCAACTATCATGTGGCCGGGTTCGGCGGTGAGTTGGTCACGGTCCCCTACGCTGGCGATCACGAGGACCCAGAGGGCCTGATCGCAAAAGCAGCCGAAGTCGGCGCACGGCTGATCTTTATCGCCAACCCGGATAACCCCATGGGCACCTGGCACGATGCGGCCAGGATGCAAGCGATGATCGACGCCGTACCCGACGGCTGCCTGCTCTGCCTGGATGAAGCCTATGGCGGATTTGCGCCGATGGACACGCTGCCGGCATGGGATGTGTCTGACCCTCGCGTCATTCGCTTCCGCACGTTCTCAAAGGCATATGGCCTCGCCGGGATGCGGATCGGCTATGCCATCACGGCGCCAGCGATTGCCACGGGCTTTGACCGGGTGCGCAACCATTTCGGCGTCAATCGGCTGGCGCAAGCCGGCGCGCTGGCTGCCCTGGCCGATCAGGAGTATCTGGCCGCGATGCGGGTTCAGGTAGAGCTCGCCCGCGTGCGGATCGAAGAAGTCGCCGCTGCGAACGGCCTGACCACTCTGCCGTCCGCCACCAATTTCGTCGCGGTAGACTGCGGCCGAGACGGCGCCTTCGCCCGCCGCGTCCTGGCCGGATTGATCGCCCGCGACGTGTTCGTCCGGATGCCGGGCGTCGCACCGCTGGATCGCTGCATCCGCATCGGCTGCGCGCCAGAAGCGGAGATGCATCTGTTTGAGGCAGCACTGCCCTCAGCCTTAGCCGACGCAATGGCCGCAACCGCGGACGCCGCCTAGCCCTTGGCCGTCGCCAGCCGCTTTCTCCGCGCCTTCGCCCAGAGGTTCAGACCCTCGACCCCCATAGAAAAGGCAATGGCGAAATACAGATAGCCGCGCGGAATGTGGAATTGCAGGCCATCGGCGATTAGCGCAACGCCGATCAACATCAGAAAGCTCAACGCCAGCATCTTCGCGGTCGGGTGGGCCTCGATGAATTTCGAGACCGGCGTCGCCGCAAACATCATCACGGCAATCGCGACAGTCACCGCCGCGACCATGACGCCGAAGACATCGGTCATGCCAATCGCGGTGATGACGCTATCGATCGAAAACACCAGGTCGAGCGCTACGATTTGGGCGACAACCAAGCTGAATGAAGCGGTTTTGACGTCGGTTTCGGTCGAAGGCTCGCCTTCAACCGCGTGGTGAATCTCCGATGTGCCCTTGATCAGCAAAAACAGGCCGCCAGCCAACATGATCGCGTCGCGCCAAGATACCGAGACGCCGAAGGCCTCGACCAAAGGCTCGGTCAGGCCGGCCAGCCACACCGCGCTCGCCAACAACCCGATCCGCATCGCCAGCGCCAGTATGAGGCCAACCCTTTGCGCCATGGCACGCCGATGGACAGGCAACCGTGCGGCGGTAACCGACAGAAAGACCAGGTTATCGATCCCGAGTACGATCTCCAGCGCGGTCAGCGACAGAAATGCCGCCCAAGTTTCGCCGCTCAACAATACGTCCATCGCTGCATCGCTCCTCCATTCGGCTCTAGGGTCGGTATAGCATGTTGGCAAAAGCGAGAAACATTTGCCTCAAACCGGTATAAGCGACCACAATAATCCAAAGTTCCAATCGCATAAGGCCTCACCGAATGCCCACCATCGCCGAACGCCGCAACTTCGATCTGGCAGCCGCATTGGAAGAGGCGGAGGATCGATTTCGCGCCGTCAATCCAAAGAGCGAAGCCGCCTACGAAACCGCAGGCCGGTCGATGCCGGGCGGCAATACGCGCACGGTCCTGTTCTACCCGCCGTATCCGCTGACGCTGGCCGGCGGCGAAGGCTGCTACGTCACGGATATTGACGGGCATCGCTATACCGATTTCGTGACCGAGCAGACGGCGGGCCTCTATGGCCATTCCGATCCGAAGATCAAAGCCGCCGTCCGAACCGCTCTGGACCACGGCATCACCCTCGGCGGCCCGACTGAGCAGGAAGCGGTTTTGGCTGACCTGCTGACGGAGCGTTTTCCAGCGCTCGATCTGGTGCGGTTCACGAATTCGGGTACGGAAGCCAATCTCCTCGCCTTGCAGACTGCCCGCGCAGTCACTGGCAAGACCGACCTGATGGCGTTCGAAGGCTCCTACCACGGCAGCGTCTTATCGTTCGGTCCCTATGGCCGGGAGTTAAACGTGCCTATGCCATGGGTCATGGCGACGTACAACGATGTGGACGGCACGGCGGAGATGATCCGCTCCTGCGCCAATCGCCTGGCAGCCGTCGTGCTGGAGCCCATGACCGGGTCGGGCGGTTGCATCCCGGCCACGCCGGAATTTCTGACCATGCTGCGGGAACTGACGACGGAACTCGGCATCATACTGATCTTCGATGAGGTGATGACCTCCCGCCTCGGCCCCGCCGGCTATCAAGGGGTCAGCGGCGTCACACCGGACATGATGACCATGGGCAAGTATCTGGGCGGTGGCCTGACGTTCGGCGCCTTCGGTGGGCGCCGCGATATCATGCAGCGGTTCGACCCGAAAGCGCCGAACCATTTGAGCCACGCCGGCACGTTCAACAACAACGTGCTGACTCTCGCCGCTGCGACCGTAGGTCTGTCGGAGATCTTCACCGCCGACGCCGCGCAGCGCATGAACGATGCCGGCAATGACTTGCGGCGGCGGCTGAATGAGCGTCTGACCCATCACGATATTCCAGGCATTGTCACCGGTTACGGCTCGATGATGATGCTGCACCTGACCGATCAGCCTCTAGCGGGCCCCGTCGACTCCGGCAAGGTTCCGGCGGCGGCGCGCGGCCTGTTTCATCTGGGGATGCTGGAACGTGGCTTCTACGTGGCGCGCCGCAACATGATGGTGCTGTCGCTGCCGATGACCGCAGCGGACCTGGACGGTCTGGTGGACGCGGTGGACGATTGGTGCGCTGTCAACAAAGGCTTGTTGGGTCGAGGCTGAGGGAGGGCAAGCCCCTCCCCCAAGTTCGCCTCAGTCGAACCCTTCGAAGGTTTCGTAGAGCGTCGCACCGCTCTCCCTATCGACGCCCATCATCAATACACCGTATCCCCATAAATGGTGGAGGTGGCGCAGGGCTTGGTCACGGTCTTTTGGGTCCAGTGGAATGCCGTCCCTGACCGTATGGCGTACCCGCAGAACGCGGTCGCCCTTCAAGTCGACATCAACCACCTGGATATCGGGATCGGCCATGCCGGGATCGTAGGACCGCGCCAACGCCTGGCGCACATGCTTGTAGCCGCGTTCGTCGTGAATATCGGCCACGCGGTAGAACGACTCCTCCGATTGGTCGGCCAAAACGAACAGCCGCATATCGCGAATAAGCTGTGGGCTGAGATATTGCTGGATAAAGCTTTCGTCCCGGTAATTGGCCCAGGCGTACTTCAAAGCCGTCCGCCAGTCGCCGGTGCCCGCCAGGTCGGGGAACCATTCCCAATCCTCTGCCTTAGGTTCCGTCACGATCCGCTTGATATCGCGCATCATATTGAAGCCTAGAGTGTACGGGTTCAGTCCCGAATAGCGTTTGTCGTCGAAGCCGGGTTGGAAGACAACGCTGGAATGGGAGTGCAAAATCTCCAGCAACGCGCCTTCGCTGAGCAGACCTTTGTCATACAGGGCGTTGACGATGTGGTGATGGACAAACGTCGCACACCCCTCGTTCATCACCTTGGTTTGGCGTTGCGGATAAAAATACTGCGCCAACTGCCGGACAATCGACAGCAACTCCCGCTGCCAATCCTTCAGCGTCGGGCTGTGCATCTCTAAGAAATACAGCAGATTTTCTTCCGGCAGGTGCAGCGCCTGTTGCCGTTCGCGCGCCTCCATCTCCGCAAAGGTCGGCTCGGGCCGTGAGGGGTCTCGCGGCACCGTGCGCCAGAGGTCGTTGTAGGAGCGTTCCTGTTCCTCGGCGATGCGCTGCCGGCGCTCCTGCAATTCCTTTGCCGTCGGCTCCGGCCTGCGGTGATAGCGGAAGACCCCGTGATCCATCAACGCGTGCGCCGCGTCCAACGTCGCCTCGACCTCGGCCAACCCATGGCGCTCCTCGCAAGCGCTGACGAAGCGCCGGCCGTAATCCAGGAAATCGAGGATCGACTCCGCGTCGGTCCACTCTCGGAACAGATAGTTATTTTTAAAGAAATGGTTATGCCCGAAAGCTGCATGCGCCATCACCAGCGTGTGCAGCGCCGCGCTGTTGTCCTCCATATTGTAGCTGATGCAGGGGTTGGAATTGATAACGATCTCATAGGCCAATCCGGTCAGGCCCTTTTGATACATCCGTTGATCGCGGGCAAAACGCTTGCCGAACGACCAGTGCCGGTAGAGGATCGGCATGCCGAGCGACGCATAGGCGTCCAGCATCTGCTCCGACGAGATCACTTCCAACTGGTTCGGATAAACGTCGAGCCCCAGATCCTCCAGCGCGACGATCTCGATCTCTTCGTAGAGCCGTTTCAGCAGGTCGAAGGTCCATTCCGTGCCTTCGAACAACGGCTTGGCGCGTTTTATTGCGACGGCCATACCAATTATGCTTCCTTCTTCGCGAACAGTTCGCGAAACACCGGGTAGATATCGCTGGCGCGGCCGACGCGCTTCATCGCAAATTGCTCGTCCTGCCCCGCAACTTTGCGGTAGGCCCGCCACAGCGCCGCGCCGACGTCGGGGTTGGCGAACAGCTCCAATTCGCGCTCGTCCAGGATTTCCACATACGCATAATATTGTACCAGCGGCATGATCTCTTCCAGCATCAGCTTGCCACAATACTCGCTGTCTCCGGCGAAATTTTCGCCATCCGATGCCTGTGCTGCGTAGATGTTCCACTCGCTGGGCGAGTACCGCTTTTTGATAACGTCCAGCATCTCCTTGATCGCCGTCGAGACCACGGTGCCGCCGGTTTCGCGGCTGTGGAAGAACGTCTCCTCGTCAACGACGCTCGCCTCGTGCGTGTGGCGGATGAATACCAGGTCGATACGGTCGTAGCGCCGGCGCAGGAACAGGTGCAGCAGGATGAAGAACCGCTTCGCCAGGTCCTTCTCGCGCTCGCCCATCGAGCCTGAGACGTCCATCAGGCAGAACATGACGGCCTTGGAATTCGGCTTCGGCTGCGGCTGATAGTTCCGATAACGAATATCGAGCGGGTCGATGAACGCGACCAGCCGGCGGCGGCGCGACAGCGCTTCCGCGCGGGCGTAAAGCGCCTCCAGGCCCGGATAATCTTCGTCCTCCATCGCCTCGATCCGGGCGATTTCCGCCTCGACCTCGCGCAGTTCCTCCTCCGCCGGGCGATGCAGCACGAGGCGGCGGCCGAGCGAGTTCCGCATAGTGCGGCGAATGGCGAGGCGGGTGGGCGTGCCAGCGGTGGTGAAGCCGGCACGTTGCGGTTTCGTGACCTGTAATTCCTGCAAGTCTTTCTTGATCAGATCGGGCAGTTCCAGGTCTTCGAAAAACAGGTCGAGGAACTCGTCGCGGGTCAATGCGAACTCGAACGCATCTTCGCCGTCGCCATCGTCAGAGCCTTCCTTGCCACGGCCCTCCCCTTGGCCACCGGGCGGTTTACGCAGCCGGTCGCCCGTCGAGAACTCTTTGTTACCGCCCAGCACGCCCTCACGGAAACCGCCTTGGCCGCTGTGCCGGAAGTGGGGCTCGTGGATCGAACGCGTTGGGATGGAGACCGTCTCGCCCGAGTCCACGTCCGCGATCTTACGGCCTTGGATCGAACTGTTGATCTTGTGCCGAATTTGTTCGCGCGCCCGGCGGATGAACCGTTGGCGGTTGCCAAGGTTCTTGTCCTTTGGGTTGAGGCGACGGTCGATGAAGTGCCGCATTAGGCCGGCCTTTCTCACTTGCAGCCAGGGCCCTCGCCCGGCCGCGTGAACCGCGTCGGGGGCCTCCAGCTCAAAACACTGCGAGCGGTTTTGTCCCGCCAATAAGACCTAGCGCCTTTCTTGCGAACGGGACAACGCTCTAGCCGGCCTTATTTACCCGCATATACCATTCGACCAGCCTCCGCACTTGGCGCGGAGTATAGCCGCGTGCGGCCATCCGGTCGACAAACTGTTGGTGCTTCTGGTCGGAATCGGTGTCCTTTTTGGTGCCGAACGAGATCACCGGCAGCAGGTCCTCGACCTGGCCGAACATGCGTTTTTCAATGACGTCACGCAGTTTCTCGTAGCTGGTCCAGCGCGGGTTGCGGCCGTCATTGTTGGCCCTGGCACGCAGGGAGAACTTCACCACCTCGTTACGGAAATCCTTGGGATTGGCGATGCCGGCCGGCTTCTCGATCTTACCGAGTTCCATATCCAGCACGCTGCGATCCAGGATTTGGCCGGTGTCCGGGTCCTTGTAATCCTGATCCTCGATCCAGGCGTCGGCATAGGCGATATACCGGTCGAACAGGTTCTGACCGTATTCGCCATAGCTCTCCAGATAGGCTTTCTGGATCTCGTTACCGATGAACTCCGCATACCGCGGCGCCAGTTCGGATTTGATGAAGTCGAGGAGGCGCGCCTCCGTATCGGCGGGGAATTGTTCGCGCTTAACCGCCTGTTCGATCACGTACATCAGGTGCACCGGATCGGCCGCCACTTCCTCCGAATCAAAGTTGAAGGTCTCCGACAGGACTTTAAAGGCAAAGCGGGTGGAAATCCCGGTCATGCCCTCATCGACGCCGGCGATATCGCGGTACTCCATCATCGATTTCGCTTTCGGGTCCTTGTCCCGCAGCGATTCGCCGTCATAAACGCGCATCTTCGAATAGAGGTTCGAGTTCTCGTGCGCCTTCAGGCGAGAGAGGATCGAAAAGCGGGCGAGGATCGTCAGCGTTTCCGGCGAACAATCTGCCTCCGCCAACTCGCTCTCCCGCAGCAGCTTCTCATAAATCTTGGCCTCCTCGCTCACCCGCAGGCAGTAGGGCACCTTGATCACGCAGATGCGATCCAGGAACGCCTCGTTGTTGCGGTTGTTACGGAATTGCTGCCACTCCGCCTCGTTCGAGTGGGCCAGGATGACGCCTTGGAACGGCATGGCGCCAAAGCTTTCGGTGCCGGTATAGTTGCCTTCCTGAGTCGCGGTCAGCAGCGGATGCAGCACCTTGATCGGAGCTTTGAACATCTCGACGAATTCCAGCAGGCCCTGGGTCGAGCAGTTCAGACCGCCGGAATAGCTGTAGGCGTCCGGGTCCGCCTGGCTGAAATGCTCCAGCTTGCGGATGTCCAACTTGCCGACCAGCGCGGAGATATCCTGGTTGTTTTCGTCACCCGGCTCGGTCTTGGCGATGCAGACCTGCCGCAGCTTCGACGGCATCATGCGGACCACTTTGAACTGTGAGATGTCGCCGCCGAACTCATCCAGCCGCTTTACCGCCCACGGGCTCATCAGGCCGGTGATGCGGCGGCGCGGGATGCCGTATTTTTCTTCCAGCAACGGTGCGTGCCGTTCCGGATCGAACAGGCCGAGGGGCGATTCGAAAATTGGGCTGGCCACGTCACCGGCTTTCAAGACATAGACGGGACGCTGCTCCATCAGCAGCTTCAGCTTCTCCGCCAGCGTCGACTTGCCGCCACCGACAGGGCCGAGCAGGTAAAGGATTTGCTTGCGCTCTTCCAGCCCCTGCGCCGCATACCGGAAATAGCCGACGATCCGTTCTATGGTGTCTTCCATACCATAGAAATCGGAGAAAGCCGGGTAACGTTTAATCGTGCGGTTCTGGAAAATCCGCCCCAATCGCGGGTCCTGTGAGGTATCGACCAACTCGGGTTCGCCGATCGCCTGCACCATACGTTCCGCCGCACTGGAATAGAACGATGGGTCCTCGCGACATCCTTGAAGATAGTCTTGCAGCGACATCTCTTCCTGGGCACGCTTGGCGTAGCTCTCTGTATAGGTCTCGAAGATATCCATATGTTACCTCCGGGCGCTTCAGCGGCGCCCCCTCCTCGCGATTACGGTAAGGGTCCTCCCACGGGCGTTTTGCTTCACGATTTTACGCCACGACGTCCCCTTAAAATGGGGTCTCAGTGCCGCGCTTCAATTCAAGTATGCTTGAATCACCTGCTTAACGCGAGCTTAACAACGGATACGAATCCGAATCCGCTGTGGATTACCAGCCGCCTCCGGTCGCCCATCGCACCTAAAAGAAAGGTGAACAATGCAGCCCTGTTATCGGGTCATCGGCATCGAAGCATCGCCCTATGCGGTCAAGGTTCGGGCGGTGTTTCGCTATCGGCGCCTGCCGCATATATGGGTGGCGCGTATGCCACAGTTCCTCGCAGAAACCGCGGAGGTCCGCCCGCTGATCATGCCTGTGGTGCAATATCCCGATGGTGAATACCGAACTGACAGCACACCGGTCATTCTGGATCTGGAGCGCCGCCACCCCGAGTCGCGCTCCGTGATCCCGCCGGATGCGGGTGACGCTGTTCTATCGGCGCTCATCGAGGATATGGCCGACGAGTGGTTGGTAAAATCATTGTTTCACTATCGCTTCGATCGACCCGTCGATCAGCAGTCGGGCGCTATCTGGGTAATGGACGATTCCTATCCTGGCATCGATTCGGCCACACTTCAGGCCCGCACCGACGCTTTTATCGAGCGCCAGGTCGCCCGCAAGCCCCTGGTCGGCTGCACGCCAGAAAACGCGCACCTATTCGAGGCGTTCTTCCGCGAACTGCTGGCAGCGATGGAAGGATTTGTCGCAACCGACCGCTTTCTGTTCGGCTCGCGCCCGTCGCTGGCGGATTTCGGACTATTCGGACAGCTTCACACGCTCTCCGCAGACCCGACCAGCGCGGCGATTGTGCGGACCGAGGCTCCCCGGACCTTGCATTGGGTCAGAAGACTGCACGATTGCTCCGGCGTCGAGGGCGAATGGCGCGCCCCATCGGACGCGCCGCCCGCTATCCTGCGCCAGTTGCTGAACCTGGCCGGACGATACTACCTGCCTTTCCTGTCAGCGAACGCCGCAGCGTGGCGCAACGGCGATGCCATGGTGGAGGCCGTTGTCGACGGGCACCCCTATCGCCAGCCGGTGTTCCGCTACCAGATGCAATGTTACGACACGCTGTTGCGGCAGTACAACGCCCTCGCCGCCGACACGCGTCGCTGCATCGATCCGGTCCTGCACGAAGCCGGGTGCCTGCGCTACCTGGCTTGAACGGCGGCCCTAGCGGCGGCTCCCAGGGCTAGCGCTGAACGTTCAGCCGGGCGGCCTCGGCCATCACGTGCATCGCTTCTTCCTGCGCGCTGCGCACGGTGAGAGATGTAGCGCCGCAATCGTCCCACGCTTTATAGCGCTCCTTGATGCGGGCGGGTGGACCCATGAGGGATTTGAGGTCGATCCATTCGTCCGGCACTGCCTCCGCCGCCTCCTGCTTGTGGCCGGCGAGATAGAGTTCCTGCACCCGATTGGCAGCGTCGGCGAAGCCGCGACGGCACATCAGGTCGTTGTGGAAATTCTTGTCGCGATGGCCCATGCCGCCGACATACAGCGCCTCGCGCGGCTTCAACCGGTCGATGGCCGCCTTCACGTCAGGGTCCACGTCGACAAACACGCCGGCGTGGATATCGAAATTGTGCCAGCCTTTGTCCTCGCCCTTCTTGCGGGCCCGTTCGAAGCCCTGCTCCAGCCAGGGCTTGTACTCGTCGAGCGAGCCGGGCACGAAGCCGAGGGGCAGCCAGCCGTCGGCGATTTCGCCGGTGAGGCGCACGGACGCTTCCTTGCCGGAGCCGATATAGATCGGGATGTCCGGGTTCATGTGCAGGATCGATTTCAACGGCTTGCCGATGCCCATGGCGCCCTCGCCCGTGTACGGCAGGCTGATTTCCTTACCGTCATGAGTCACCGGTTCTTCGCGCCGCCAGATCTTGCGGCAGATCTCGACATAGTCCTTGATCCGGTAATAGGGCCGGCCCCAGGGCTGCCCGTACCAGCCCTCGACAATCTGCGGGCCGCTGACGCCTAGCCCCAGAATAAAGCGCCCACCGCCCGCCATCGCATCCACCGTACCAGCGCACATGGCGGCGTTGGCTGGCGTGCGCGCGGCAAGCTGCATGATGCCGGTGCCAAGCTTGATCTTCTCGGTCTTCGCCGCA
Source organism: uncultured Alphaproteobacteria bacterium (assembly GCA_963974445.1). GTDB lineage: Bacteria > Pseudomonadota > Alphaproteobacteria > Bin95 > Bin95 > JACKII01. The sequence continues at coordinate 6,535 of CAXBDI010000027.1, read as the reverse complement.
AGGAAGGCAAGCGGCGTCACCGCGTCGGAGCCGTAAGCCTCAGCCGTCCAGACACTGTCATAGCCGAGGCGTTCGGCAAGCTGCACGCGCTCGACCGGCAGGTCCATTTGCGCGCCGGAATAGCCGAGGGAGAGACCGAGTTTCATTGGGGGGTTTTCCTTGGGTCTTGGTTGAGCAAACTGTGACGGGGTTGAAAGGACGCTATCATGCCCAAACCATGCTGTCTGCGACCGCGTGAACGGTTTTCGGCAGCCTTGAACCGAAAGATGGAGCTTTCTCGGGCACCGGCGTTAAGCTTACGTATGCGTTCAGAAATGGCCATACAGCCACGAGGCTCTCTTGCCTGTACTTGTATGTTTGTACCAGAAATTCCAATTCTACTTTTAGTGTTATTTCAAAATGTTGAGGTAGGAATCCCACTGTCAGATTTTTTTACAGTTTACAGTCTAGCGGCCGATAAACATCCATCACCAGGCATCTCGGCAGCTAAATATCACCGGCCAACATTGAAGATTTTTCGACGTATGTTTGTCAAATTACAGAAATCAAAAGGAAAATTCAAAAACCATGCATAGTGATTAAATTTTTGAACCGTACTTCAGTTTTGGCCCTTAATTTGCTTGTAAGTCCATGTGGCAGGCAACGGCGCTCGTTGCGCCACGCGGAAGCGTTAATCAGGCAATATCAAAGGAGACCGAAAATGAGAATAAAATTAAAGGATCTCGGGACCGCAGCCCTTGTGTGCGGCGGTGTATTTGCTGCGGGTGCGTCCCATGCGACGCTGTCCAACTCCTTCCAATTCGTCGGCAACGGCAACTGGTCAATCGATGGCGTGGGGTCGAATAACACGCCGGTCGGCAACATCTCCGCCATCGTGCCGGTAGGCTCGACTGTGGAGAAGGCGTTTCTATACAGTTCGACCTTCAGCAATACGCCAGCACCCAGCGTCGATTTCGATGGAACGGTCTATAGCGGTATTGACTGGACGAATTCGGCACTTTCACAGCGTCGAACGTCACCGGCTTCCGGACTGATGTCACTGCGCAGGTAGCCGCAAAAGTCGGCGGCGGCAACGCGGCCCCTTTCTCCTTCAGCGTCAATTCGGAAACGCCGAACTCAAGCACAGATGGCGAAGTGCTGGCGATCGTCTACAGCAACCCAGCCGAGGCCGAACGCACCATAGCCTTCCTTGACGGCGGCACGAATGCAGCTGGTGATAGCTTCTCGTTCCTGTTTGCGAACCCGCTGACCATGGCGCAGTTGAGCGACCCGAGCTTTGACGCGCAGATGTCGCTTGGCATCGGCTTCAGCTTCCGTCCGAGCGGTCAGTTCTCGCAGATCGACGTCAACGGCCAACGGTTGACCACCGATGCCGGCGGCCAGGACGACGGCATCCCGACCACCATCGGCAATGGCGGCCTGATCACGGTCGGCGGTATCGGCGACGACCCGGCGAACCCGCTTGATCCGTTTGCGTCGAACACCAACGATCCGCTGGTCGATGACGAATTGTACACGTTGACCTCGTTCCTGTCGCCCGGCGACACCAACATCCTCGTCGAGACGCTGAACCCGAGCAATGACGACAACATCTTCTTTGCTGGCTTCAACATCACCGCGCGGGGCAATGTGATCATCGGTCCTCCGACGCCGATATCTAGCCCGGCCCCGCTGGCATTGCTCGCCGCCAGCCTGTTGGGTATGGGGGTGATTGCCCGCCGCAGGAAGGCATAAGTGACATAAACACAAGCCCTTTGCCAGTACGGCAACCTTTCCGACAGTTCTGGGTAACCGGAACTGTCGATTTTTCTCGCGCTAAGGCTGTTTGAAAAACTCAGACATGGCGCGGGCGCAGTCGTCGGGCAACTCCTCTGCCACGAAATGCCCGCAGTCGAGGCCGGTATCGCCTACATCTTCGGCCCATTGCTGCCAGACGGGAGCCGGCGATCCGGCGCGGTTCGAAAGGTAGCCGCGGCCCCAAATGACATGCACCGGGCATCGGATTTTCTCGCCGGCGTCGCGGCTCACCCGGTCGTGCTCGCGGTCGATGCTGGCCCCGGCGCGGTAATCGTTGCAGGTGGCGTGAATGACCTCAGGCTTGCGGAAGGCCTCGCGATAGTCGGCCAGAGACGCTGGCGTCAGGGCGTCATAGTTGCCAGCCCAGCGGCGCAGCAGGTGTTCCAGATAGAAGTCGGGATCGCTGCCGATCAGCCTCTCCGGGACCGGGGCGGGCACGGCCAGGAACTGCCAGTGATAGCCGCTGAGCGCCCGGTCGGCGTTCAGGCGTTCCCACTGGTCCAGGGTCGGCACGATGTCGAGCGCAGCATATTTCTCAATCCTATCAGGATGATCGAGGCAGAGCCGGAACGCCACCCGCCCGCCGCGGTCGTGACCGGCCAGCCGGAATTCCTCGTGGCCGAGCTGGCTCATGAGGTCGGCCATGGTCTGCGCCGTGGCGCGCTTGGAATAGGCGTTGAACGCCTCGTCGCAGGGCGGACCCTTGCTCCGGCCATAGCCGGGCAGATCCGGGATGACCAGCGAGAAGTGCTCCGCCAGCTTCGGCGCCACCTGATGCCACATCGCGCCCGTCTGCGGATAGCCATGCAGCAGCAGCAACGGCGGGCCAGAGCCGCCTGTGCGGACGTAAAGTTCGCTCTCGCCGATGGCAATGCGGTGGGCTGTAAAGTTGGGGAGCATTAAATCACTCCTACGGCGTCATACTCTCACGGCGTCATTGCGAGGAGCCGACGGCGATCTGGCAATCCAGTCAGCGGCAGATACCGGACGCAAACGGATATTATATTGCCACACCCGCGATGCGGGCTCGCAATGACGGTTGGGGGGGGGACGACGCCCCTACAGCACCTCTTCTGCAACAACGCGCATGGCGTCGATCTTGGTTGTGCCGCGCAGCAGCAGGCTATCGACTTTCCGCTCCTTGGAGGCGGCCTTCCAGTCCTGCAGGCGCTCCTTAATCCGCTCCTTCGGCCCGACCAGGGCGACCTCGTCGACCAGGGCATCTGGTACGGCGGCTGTTGCGCCGTCGCGGTCGCGGCCCAGGAACTTGTCCTGAATCTCAACCGCGGCCTCTTCATAGCCCAGCATCTTGCAGTAATCGTTGTAGAAATTCTTGTTCCGGGCACCCATGCCGCCGATGTAAAAGGCCATGTGCTCCTTGATCGGCCGGCGGCAGGCGTCCAGATCGGCGCCCATCTCGCATTCGACGAAGGGCAGGATGTCGAAATTGTCGAGCGACCTGCCCTCGGTCTTGGCGAAGCCTTTTTCGAGATTCTCGCCGAACAGGTGGTATTTCTCCGGCGCCATGAAGATCGGGAAGATGCCGTCGGCACACTGCGCCGCATTCTCCACCCCTTTGGGCGAGAAGCTGGCGGAGTAGATCTTCATGTTGGGATCGCCGTGCAGAATCGATTTCAGCGGTTTGGCGAGACCGGTCGAGCCTTCGCCACGATACGGGATCTGATAGTGCTCGCCATTGTGCTCCAGCGGGCTCTCGCGCTTCAGCACCTTGCGGATGATCTCAATATACTCGCGGGTGCGCATCAGCGGCTTGCCGTAGGGCACACCGTGCCAGCCCTCGATCACCTGCGGGCCGGACGGGCCGATGCCCAGGATAAAGCGGTTGCCGCTCATGGCGTTCAGGGTCATTGCCGTCATCGCCGCCAGCGCCGGCGTCCGCGATTGCATCTGACAGATCGCCGTGCCGACCTTGATCTTGGTGGTCTGCGCCAGCACCCAAGCCGCTGGGGTGATCGCGTCGGAGCCCCAGGCTTCCGACGTCCAGATGCTGTCAAAGCCGAGATTTTCGGCCTCCAGCACCTTATCCATGCCGACATCCATCGAAGCGCCGGAATAGCCCAGCAGTAACCCTAATTTCATTGAAAGCGTCTCCATCGTGCGCGTAGCGTTTTCGTTAATTACAACGTCCCATGATGGGCGTGCGACGGCAAGTGTTTGCTGTCCTAGCGCTCAAGCCAGCTTGTTGGCGCTCTCCAGCAAGTCCTCAACCAAGCGCTCCAAGTGATTGAGCGTGCTGCACTCTTTCATCACATGGGTGTAGGGCTTGTACCGCCGGGTTTCGCTGTCGCCCGTGCCCCAGAGCGGCGGCGGTTCCGGGTTCAGGAAGATCACCCGCTTCGAGCGCTCGTACAGCTCCTTCATGATATCGGCGCGCGGGTCCGAGTAGTTGGAGCGCGCGTCGCCCAAAATCAGAATGGTCGTGCGCTTGTCGATATCGTCGAGCCAGCCCTCGCGGAAATCACTGAGCGACTGGCCATAGTCGGTGGACATGTAACCGACGGCGTTCATCACCTTGTCGACCGCCTCATCCACCAAATGCCGCTCGAAAAAATCGCTGGTCTCGATCAGCTTGCCGCTGAATGCAAACGAGCGCACGCCGCTCAGCACATCGTGCAGTGCATAGAGGAATTGCAGCAGAAACCGCGCGACTGCCGCGACCGAGCCGGATACGTCGCAAATCGCCATAACCTTCGGCTTGTCCAGCTTGCGCATCTTCCATTCGAGGCTGAACAGGATGCCGTCATTGGCGTAATTCTTGCGCATGGTGCGGCGCACATCCAGGTGGCCGCGGTCCTTGATCTTGCGCTTGCGGGCATAGAGCGCAACTAGCCGCTTGGCGATCTTGTCGACGATCTTCCGCATCTCCTCCTGATCGCGTCGGTCGAGATTGCCGAGGCGTGAGCGGCGCAGGCGGTCCTCCTTCAGTTCCTTGGAGGTCGCAGCCCCGTGCAGTTGCAGTTGCTGCTCGACGAAATCGCGCACCTGCTCGAACAGGTAGGATCGCCCCTCCTGCAGCGCCTGGCGCATCCCTTCCCCGCCGCCGCCCTCGCCGCTGCCACCGCCCGGTATACGGCCGAGCGCCGAGATTTGGCCGTCAAGCTCCTGCAACCCCATCTCGTTCATGATGCGCTGCACATAGAGGCCGCGCTGGGTGAAAAAGCGGATGTTCTCCACGCCGATGGCCGTGGCTGCCTGCTCCATGCTGAGCGCCAGGCCGGACTGATCGTCCTCCAACAGCATTTCGGCCAGCGGGCTGTCGGCATCGTCACTGCTGAGGCCCGAGTTGTCGCGCTTTGGCTTGTCATCCTCCTCGTCATCCTCGCGGTTGCGGAAGCTGTCGGCGCGGAAGAAGTCGTCGAAGGTGTCGGAGAATGCGTGCTTCTCCTCCTCCGACTTCGCCAAGGCGAAGGAAAGCGAGGTCTTGAGACGTTCCCGGTCCTGCCACCCTACCAGCTTCGCCACTTCCAATGCATCCAGCGTATCTGCGACCGACACCGGCACATCGGCGCCGCGCAGGGCTTTCAGGAAATTGGTGAACGTGCGTTCCATTGGAGCATTCCAGTCGGACGGGTGCTTGGCGCGAGGCTAGCATAGACCGCCCGTCCCGCAAACCGGTCCCAACTGCGGGTCGTGCCTCAGTTCGAATTTCAGCTGTGCGGACCTTGCGGACATTCGCTGCATGGACGCATAGATGGAGCGGTGCAGGCGTTTGTGAAACGGCGCGGCAAGTGTAAGGCCAAGGCGAAAGGGTTGAAGGATGATGCAGAGTTACGAAGCGCTTATCTCGCGACTTGACCGCGCCGTGTTCGAGGAAGCGCTTGCTATGCAATCCGGCTATTTGCTGGATTTTTCAGATCGTACTTTCGGGGATTTCTTCTGTATCGAGGTCGGGGTCGATCCTGACGCTGCACCCGGAAAATGGTTGTTTTCAGCCTACGGCCCATCGAAAGCCAAACGCCTGCGGTCCTTCATTGCTAGGGCACAACCGCACCTAGTGGCGCGTACGCTGCGTGCGCTCTGGGAGTACCGGGAAAACAACGTGCTGGGTGGCAGCGGGCCGCGCGAGGATCGTCTGAGGGAGGTCTATTTTCGGGTTGTTGGCCAATTCGAGGGGGAAGAGCAGATAATCGACTCCACTGGCATCGAGGCGTTCGAGGCGAGTGAAACCCTGCAAGAGCTGGTTGCAGCTATTCGAAGGGATTTGGACGCTGGACGCCCGAACGCTGGACTGGATCGCCTGCATACCTACTGCATGAAGCGTTTCGCATCCTTGGTGATCAAGCACGAGGGTGAGCCATGCGGCGAGAATGACGCCCTGCACGCCAGAGTCGGAAAGTACCTGAAGGCTCTTAAGGCAGAGCGGAACCTTACGGAAATGTCGGAACGGATCATCAAGAGTTCCATTTCCACGTTTGAGGCGATGAATAACATTCGGAACAACAAGTCCCTTGCCCACGACAATGAGACCCTTGTACCAATGGACGAAGCGAAGTTAATCTATGACAGCGTGACCGCCTTGCTACGCTTCCTCAAGACGATTGACGCCCAGAAGTTCGAGGATTGACATAGATACGAGGACTTCGACCGTCAGTTTGGGGCCAAGCACGTTGCTGCAACTGCGAAGCTATCCGTCTCGCTGCGCAGGGTCTGAATGTCGCTTAACAGCCCGTTGAAAAAGGCGCACATGCCCGGGTGTCATCCGACGGCGAGCCATAAC
>CAXBDI010000026.1:0-40870 GCA_963974445.1 uncultured Alphaproteobacteria bacterium | reverse complement strand
GTTATGGCTCGCCGTCGGATGACACCCGGGCATGTGCGCCTTTTTCAACAGGCTGATAAGGGACGCTCAGGCATGGATTCCGGGGCAAGCCCGGAAAAATGTGGGGGTTAACCGCGATGCGAAGACCTCTTCAGCGGCCCGGCGCTACCCCTCCCTGCGGCCATAGCCGGCGGCTTTCAGCGCCGCTTCGATCTCCGCCAGGATTTCCGGGTCGTCGATAGTAGCCGGCATCTTCCAGATTTCGGCGTTTGCGATCTTTTGCATCGTCCCGCGCAGCACCTTGCCGGAGCGGGTCTTCGGCAGCCGCTCGACCACTGCCGCGGTCTTGAAGGCCGCGACCGGGCCGATTTTCTCGCGCACCATGCGCACGACATCGGCCTGAATTTCCGCGTGCGAGCGGTTTTGACCCGAGTTCAACACCAGAAAACCCACCGGGATCTGGCCTTTCAACTCGTCGGCGACGCCGATCACCGCGCATTCGGAGACGGCAGCGTGGGCCGCCAGCACCTCCTCCATCGCGCCGGTGGAGAGGCGGTGGCCGGCGACGTTGATGATGTCGTCGGTGCGCGCCATGACGAAAACATAGCCGTCCTCATCGATATAGCCGGCGTCTGCGGTCTGGTAGTAGCCGGGGAACTCCGCAAAATAGGCGTCGTGATAACGCCGTTCGGCGTTCCAGAGCGTCGGGAAGGAAGACGGCGGCAGCGGTTGCTTGGCGACCAGCGCGCCGATCTGACCCGGCGGCAATTCGTGGCCGTCCTCACCCAGCACATGCAGGTCCCAGCCGGGGGCCGCCTTGGTCGGCGAGCCGTATTTGACCGGCAGCATCTCGATCCCGACGCAGTTGGCGGCGATGGCCCAGCCGGTCTCGGTCTGCCACCAGTGATCGATCACCGGCACTTGCAACTGCCGTTCCGCCCACTGGATTGTATCGGGGTCGGAGCGCTCGCCCGCCAGGAACAGCGTGCGAAAGCCAGAAAGGTCGTATTGCTTCAGCAGCTTGCCCTCCGGGTCGTCGCGGCGGATGGCGCGGAAGGCGGTGGGCGCGGTGAACAGGACCTTGACGTTGTGCTGGCTGATCACCCGCCAGTAGACGCCGGCGTCTGGCGTGCCGACCGGCTTGCCCTCGAACAGGATGGCCGTGTTGCCGGCGAACAGCGGCGCGTAGACGATGTAGGAATGGCCGACAACCCAGCCGATATCGCTGGCCGCCCAGAACACCTCGCCCGGATCGACGCCGTAGACGTGCTTCATCGACCATTGCAGCGCCACGATGTGGCCGCCGGTATCGCGCACGACCCCCTTCGGCAGGCCGGTGGTGCCGCTGGTGTAGAGGATGTAGTGCGGGTCCGTCGCTTTCACCGGTACGCAGTCCACCGGTTCCGCCATCGCCATGGCGTCGGTCCAGTCGATATCGCGGCCCTCGACCATGCTGCACTTGCACTGCGGGCGCTGCAGCACGATGGCATGGGACGGCTTGTGCTTGGCGAGATCGCACGCCCCGTCAAGCAGCGGCTTATACTCGACGATGCGGTTCGGTTCGATACCGCAGGAGGCCGTGACGACGACCTTGGCCTGGCAATCGTCGATGCGCACCGCCAGCTCGTTCGCGGCGAACCCGCCGAAGACGACGGAGTGGACAGCGCCGATGCGCGCGCAGGCGTACATGGCGACCACGGCCTCCGGCACCATCGGCATATAGATGATGATCCGGTCGCCATAGCCGACGCCAAGCTTGCGGAGCGCGCCGGCAAATTTGGCTGTCTGGTCGCGCAACTCGCGGAAGGAGTAGGAGCGGATGGTGTCGGTCACCGGGCTGTCGTAGATGATCGCCGCCTGATCGCCGCGGCCGTTCTCGACGTGCCGGTCCAACGCGTTGTAGCAGGCATTGGTCTCGCCGCCGGTGAACCAGCGCGGATGCTGCGGGTCGCGGTCGTCCAGGATATAGTCCGGCTTCTTGAACCAGTGGACGGCCTCCGCCGCCTCCCCCCAAAAGCCGTTCGGGTCCCGCAGCGAGCGAGCGTGCATCTCGGCGTAGCGTCCGGTCATTTGCCCGATGTCCTCCGTGCCTGGCTGACAGTACGTATAGGACCGTTCTATCGGCTGTTCGTCACCGTTGCCAGAGCTTATGATGGCGGTAAGGCTGGCCCGGAGCGGCGGCAGCCCGGATCGAAACACCTAACAGATGAGGTCTCGAAACATGAGATTGATGGACGGAAAAGTGGCGCTGGTGACCGGCGCTGGCCGCGGTATTGGCCGGGCCATTGCGCTGGATATGGCGAAGGCGGGCGCGAAGGTGGTGGTGAACGACCTGGGCGGTTCGTTGACCGGCGACGGTGACGACCTGGCGCCAGCCCAGGAGGTGGTTAATGAAATCACCGCGATGGGCGGCGAGGCCGCAGCCAACGTCGACAGCGTCTCCGAGTGGGACGGCGCGCAGCGCATGGTCGCGACCGCTATCGACACCTTCGGCCGGATCGATGCCGTCGTGAATGTCGCCGGCATTTTGCGCGACGGCATGCTGCACAAAATGAGCGAGGCCGATTGGCGGGCGGTAATCGACGTTCACCTCAACGGCTGCTTTAACGTGTCGCGCGCCGCGGTCGAGCCGATGCGGGAGCAGGAATCCGGCGCCTTCGTGCATTTCACGTCGACATCCGGCCTGGTCGGGCAGATCGGTCAGGCCAATTACGGCGCGGCCAAGATGGGAATCGTCGGCCTCAGCCGCATATTGGCCATGGAAGGCGCGATCAAGAACGTGCGCTCCAACTGCGTCGCGCCGTTCGCCTGGACGCGGATGATCGAGTCGATCCCGGTGAAGAGCGACGAACAGGCGGAAGCGTTCGAGAAGTTCCGCCAGAACGCCAGGCCGGAGCATGTGGCGCCGGTGGTGACCTATTTGTGCAGCGAGGCGTCGGCTAAGATATCCGGCAATGTCTTTGGCGTGCGTGGCGGCGAGATCTATTTAATGAGCCAGCCGCGCCCGGTCAAAACCATCCATCGCGACGGCGGCTGGGACCATGAATCGCTCGCGGCGACGCTGGAGCCGGCGATGCGGAATGAGTTGTACGGCCTGGAAAGCACCGGCGACTACTACAACTGGGACCCGATCTGAGCCGGGAGCGAAACCGGACTCCCCTGCCGCCGGCCCATTCGGAGGCGGGGGAGTCCGATCCTCTCCAAAAGGCGGCCTATCCGTGGGGGGTGGGAAACTATCGTTTGATCTAATCGCAATAGATAACAATTAATTAGCAAAATATTTGAAATTAGTTAACAAATTAAGTGGACATTTAGAATGCGAAAATTCACATTTTACTTACACTAGAGATTTTAACCGAGAATTATCCTCTGGTTACTATAAAATATTGTTATGCGCATTTGGTGTTGAAGCCTCGCGCAATAGTCGCGTTTACCAGAGTTGTTTTCTAAGGAGAAGATCCGATGATCAGGGTCATCACGTGGGTGCAATGCTTGTTTCCAGACCGCCGCGGTATCACGGCGATCGAATACGCGGTCCTCGCCGGCGGCGTCGCGGTTGCGCTAGCCGCTGTTTTCTCCGGAACCGGCATTTTCGACAACCTTCAGACCAAGCTGGAGTCGATCATCGACGGCGTTCCCGGCGGCACCGGCGGCGGCAAAAAGTAGCCAGCAGCCGATTGAGTCCTTAGCGCGACGCCCGATCCTCCGCCCGCGGCGCTGAACATGGCGCGCCGGCTCTGATCGGGTATCCGTGCGGGAGAGGTCGCCATGCTGATGCTCTGCGCGATCCTGTCGATGCTGCTGCTGCTGGTCGCCGCTGGATCGGACCTGATGTGGCGCACCATCCCGAACGCGCTGCCGCTGGGGATCGCCGCCAGTTTTGCCATTGGCGCTATTGCGGACCCGGTGGCCATCGCACCCTTGGCCAGTCTGGCTGTAGGGGCAGCGGTGTTTGCTGTGGGAGTGCCGCTGTTCGGCCTGAACGTTCTGGGCGGCGGCGACGTCAAGCTGCTGGCCGCCACGGCGCTGTGGGCCGGCGTCAGCGACGTTGTGGCGTTGCTGTTCGTTACCGCCATAGCCGGCGGATTGCTCGGCGTTGCCGTCGGCGTCTGGTGGGCTTGGCGACGCTGGTGGCAGCAATGGGCCACTGCATCGGTCCGCGATGGCCTCGCGGCGGAAGTTGTTACCGTCCCCTATGGCGTCGCCATAGCCATCGCCGGGATAGCGGTCCTGTGGCAGCGACTATAGCGGAGAGGAGCTGAAATCATGCGTTTGCTGTTCCGTCTCATCGCCCTGGCCGGGATCATGGCTGCCGCAGTGTTCGTCGGCCGCAGCCTGTTACCGGCTGATTCCGGCACTGCAGGCGCTGAGGCGCCGCAGGTCCGGGTGCGGATCGCAAGCCGCAATTTGCCCGTCGGTACCTTCCTCGACGAGACCGAAGCGCCCTTCACCGAATGGTCGGAACCGGTAAACCGGGAGATGGTCGAAGATCCGGTGCCTCAGGGCCGTGACGTCATCGGTGCTGTCATCATCGCACCGATCCAGGCGGGCGAGCCGGTCCGCCGTTCGCACCTGTTGTTGCCGGGCCAGGATGGGTTCCTGGCCGCTGTATTGCAGGCCGGGATGCGCGCGGTTTCGGTGGCGGTCGATGCGGTCAGCGGCAATGCCGGTCACATTTTCCCCGGCGACCGGGTCGATCTGATCCTGACCCAGACTTTGAACCAGCGCGATCTGGCCACGCCTCAGCCGGACCGATGGGCCAGCGAGACCATTTTGCGGGATGTCCGGGTCATCGCCGTCGACCAAAATCTACGGTCCGACATGACCCAGCGCGACCCGAGTGGCATAGCGCGCACCATCACGCTGGAGGTGATGCCGCAAGATGCGGAGAAGGTGGCGCTGGCCTCCGGGCTCGGCAGACTGTCGCTCAGCTTGCGCTCGCTGCTGGTCGATGAGTCGAAGGGCGCCACCACCGCCGCCGGCGACAGCCCGCGCGTCGCGGAGTTGGCGGAGCAACGGCCGACCTGGGGCAGCGATGTCTCCGCCGTCATCCGCGGCGCGACGCAGGTTCCTGAAAAGGCGCCTTCCTTACCGCCCGCCGCCAGCGTCCGCGTCTTCCGCGGCAAGGCCATAAACGAGGTGACGCAATAAGTCAGGAAACGCCATGCAACAGGCCAAATGCCATGTTTCGACAAGATAAAGTTCCCGTGCGGCTGGTCGAGGCCGGCCTGGCGATCATCGCGATTGCCGCCCTTTCCTTGCTGATCGGGCTGATGCCGAAAGCGATAGCCGCGGCGCCGTTGCCGGTCATGTCGCTGCATGTGGGCGAGGGACAGTTGGTGCGCCTGTCGCAACCGGCGGACAGTGTGTTTGTCGCCAATCCGGAAATCGCCGACGTGCAGATCAGCGGCCCGCGGGCCGTGCTGGTATTCGGTGTGCGCACCGGACGGACGACGCTCTACGCGCTGCGGGCCTCCGGCCAGACCATTGTCGCCCGGGAGGTTTGGGTCGAGCACGATCTGGCCCAGTTTTCCAAGATTTTGGACGACCGCTTCCCAGGTCACCAGGTCAGCCTGACCAGCGCGCCGAAAACCTTGATGGTGTCCGGCCACGTCGCGACCCCGGCAGAGGCGGAGGCGATCGTCGCGACGCTGCAAGGCGCTCTGGGCGAGGGCGAAAAGATCATCGACCGCCTGACCATCGACACGCCGACCCAGGTCAACATCCGGGTGCGCATCGCCGAGGTATCGCGCAATATCGACCAGCGCCTGGGCTTCAACTGGCAATCGTTGTTCGAAGCCGGCGACTTCGTCTTCGGGATCGCCACCGGGCGCGATTTCATCGTGCCGGCGGCCGGCGCCGCGGCGACCAGTCTGGGCGAAAGCGTCGTGCTGCCCGTCGACGAGTTCGGCAGCTATCTGGGCCGTTACCGCAACGGCAGCCTCAGCCTGGATGCGATGATCGATGCGTTGGCGGAGGAAGGCTTGGCCCGCACCCTGGCGGAGCCCAACCTCACCGCCATCAGCGGCCAGGTCGCCAGTTTCATCGCCGGCGGCGAGTTTCCGATCCCGGTGGCGCAGGATCGCAACCGCACGACCATCGAGTTCAAGCCGTTCGGCGTGGTTCTGGACTTCACGCCGACCGTGCTCTCGCCCAATCGCATCAGCCTGACCGTGCGGCCGGAGGTCAGCGACCTGTCGCAGAACGGCGCCATCCAGGTGAACGGCTTCCGCATTCCGGCGCTCACCGTGCGCCGGGTGGAAACGACGGTGGAGTTGGGCAGCGGCCAAAGCCTGGTGCTGGCCGGGCTGCTGCAACAGAACACCCGCGACGTCGTGCAGAAGCTGCCCGGGCTCGGCGATATCCCGATCTTGGGCACCTTGTTTACCTCTACCCGTTATCAAAACAACGAGACCGAACTGGTGGTGATCGTCACGCCCTATATCGTGCGGCCCGCCTCGCCGGACGGTCTGGAAACGCCCCTGGACCGCGATACGGGCAACCGGCCATTGGAGCGGTTCCTGTTGCAGCGCCAGGCGGCCAACACGACCCCGGGCGTTCCGCGCGGCCGACTGCGCGGGCCGGTCGGGTTTATCTATTAAAAGGAAGCCATGCGGTGCCCATGCATAGGTTAGAGCGTCATCGAAGCGGCAGCCTCAAGCTGCTCTATCTCAGCCTCGCGGCAGTGGGGCTAGCCGGTTGTCAGCAAATGGCCGGCTCGCCCTTCCCGCAACGGCAGACGGCGGTCGCCGCAACGGCGCTGGAGGCCTGCCCCGATTGGCGGGAGGTGCGCATCAGTCATCCGCTAGACCTGCTACATGGCAATCCGATGCCGTCCCGCGACCAGCGGTTCGGCTGCGCCACGGCCACCAATCTGCGCCGACAAGTAGCGGACCCTGGCGACCTGGAATCACCCGGTGAGGGTGGGCGGGCGCTTGCACCGGCCAGCAGCCGCTATGCCAGCGGCGCGCTGCAACGCTATTACGACGACAAGGTCAAGCCGCTGCCGGAGCGCAAGTCGGCGGTCGGTGGGTCATAGCCGTGGCAACGAGTCCGGCACCGCAGGCAGGCCCGGCCGAGGCGCAGAAGCCGGCAGGCGCCCACTACGAGATCATCGCATTCGTGCGCGACGGCGACACCGACACAGCGCTGCAGGACCTGATGGCGCAACAGCAGGCCGGACCACTGCATGTGGCGCGCGGCACGGTGCGCGACGCTATTAAATTCCTGGAAAAGCAGCAGCGGGCGCCACGCCTGCTGATCGTCGATGTCAGCGGCGACGAATTGCCCTTGTCCGAAGTCGACGCGCTGGCCGAGGCATGCGAGCCGACGGTCTCGGTCGTTGTCTTGGGGGAGCGTCAGGACGTCGGGCTTTTCCGCGAACTGATCCGGCTGGGCGTCGCCGACTATCTGGTGAAGCCGATCCTGCCGGACCTGATCGCACCGCATATTTCCGGCACCGACCCCAAACTGCGCAGTCAGCCGCACCGCACCGGCAAAGTGGTGGCGGTGGCCGGCGCGCGCGGCGGCATCGGCACCACGACAGTTGCGACCGCCGTTGCCTGGACGCTGGCGAACCGGGAGAATCGCCGGTGCGCCCTGGTCGATCTCAATCCCTACGGCGGCACCCTGAGCGTGCAACTGAACACCGAGTCCGGCGGTCTGGTCGAGGCATTGGAGAACGCCGATCACCTCGATGCGCTGTTCCTGGAACGGACCCTGGTACAGCAGGGGCCGCGGCTGTTCACGCTGACCGCCGAACTGCCGTTCGATCAGGATGCCGCAATGGACGATAAGGCGGTCGAGGCGTTGATCCAGACGCTGGAACGGCAGTTCCATTATGTCGTTTTGGATGTGCCGCGCATGCCTGGCAGTCTGTACGCCTACGTGCTGCGCCGCGCCGGCGTGCGGGTGTTGATTTCCGACCGAACCGTGCCGGCGATGCGCGATCTGACCCGGATGCTGGGCCTGATCGACAACACTTCGGGCCGCTCCATCCTGGTCTTGAACGATCAGCGCCCGAATAGCGAGGGGCTGGCCGACCGCAAGATGATCGAGGAGACGCTGTCGCGGCCCTTCGACCTTTATCTGCCGTTCGACAAGAGCTTGCCGAGGGTCGTTGACAATCTGGGCGAGCCCCTGGCGGAGGCGGGCGGACCGTTCGCCGACGCGGTCAAAGATCTGACGGGGACCCTCTCCGGTCAACGGCGCAACCGAGCCAAGAGTTGGCTGCGGCTGCTGCGGCCGCGTTAGCGTCATGTTCGGCAGAAAACACTCTAAACCCAGCCAAACCGCGCACATGGCGCCGGCCAATCGATTGCCGGCGTTGCCGGCCGTGACGGACAAGCCCTCCGTTGCAAGCTCTCAGCCCACGCCGGATGCGCCGCAATCCAGCGCAAGCCTGGCACCGATGCCCACCCGCATTGCCGAAATGGATGAGGGGTTTGCCGCCAACTACCAACAGGTCCGCCAGCGGCTGTTCGCGCGCATGAACGTCTCCGCCGCGGTGCTGGGTGGACGGGACAAACTGGCCGCGGAACTGGCGAAAGTCGTCGGTGAAATCGCCAGTGCCGAACGCTTACGCATGACGGCGCAGGAGCAGTCGCGCGTCGTGGCGGTACTGCTGGACGACATGTTCGGCCTCGGCCCTATCGAGCCGCTGCTCAACGACCCGACCATCACCGACATCCTGATCAACGGCCCGCACCAGATTTATGTGGAGCGGCGCGGCAAGTTGGAGGAAACCGACGTCGTCTTCCGTGACAACGAGCATTTGTCCAACGTCGCCCAACGCATCGCGGCCTCCATCGGGCGGCGGGTGGACGAGACCAGTCCGATGGTCGATGCGCGCCTGGCCGACGGCAGCCGCGTCAACATCATCATGGCGCCGTTGGCGTTGGACGGCGCCTGCGTCTCTATCCGCAAGTTCTCTCGCCAGAAAATCGGCATCGCGCAAATGGTTGAATTCGGCAGTCTGTCTCCGCAGATGGGGCGATTGCTGGAGATCGCGGCGCGGTGCCGCCTGAACATCATCATCTCCGGCGGCACCGGCTCCGGCAAAACCACGCTGCTGAACGCGCTCAGCCGGATGATCGACCCGCGTGAGCGCGTCGTCACGATTGAGGACGCAGCAGAATTGCAATTGCAGCAGCCGCATGTCGTCCGCCTGGAGACGCGTCCGGCCAGTATTGAGGGTGCGGGCGAGATCGCCCAGCGTGACTTGGTCAAGAACGCACTGCGGATGCGGCCAGACCGCATCATTCTGGGCGAAACCCGCGGCGAGGAGGCGTTCGACGTCTTGCAGGCGATGAATACCGGCCATGACGGCTCCATGACGACGATCCATGCCAACTCACCGCGCGACGGGTTGGTTCGGCTGGAAAATATGGTGGTGGCGGCCAACCCGAACCTGCCGACGCGGGCGATCCGCAGCCAGATCGTCAGCGCCGTGCATCTGATCGTGCAAATCGCCCGCATGCGCGACGGCGTGCGCCGCATCCTGAGCGTGACCGAGGTGACCGGGCTGGAGGGCGACGTGATCATCACACAGGACCTGTTCGGCTTCGTGCACGACGACGGCGAATACCGCGAGCAGGTGCATGGCCGCTACGTTTCCAACCGGCTGCGGCCGTACTTTTTGGAGACAGCGAAATATTACGGCCTGGAGGACGATCTGATGGCGACGCTGGGATAGGCCGGGCCAATGAGTGATCTTGCCCGTATGTTACTGTTTCTGGCCGGCGGCGCCGCCTTCGGGCTCGTTGCCGTGGTTTTGGCGCCGCATTGGTGGCGCCGGCGGCCGGCGGCCAGGACAGCGCGCCGCTTCCGCCGTTATGTGCACAATGCGCGCACAGCGTCGTTGACAACACTCGCGCCCTTTTCGTTACACTCGGTGTTCGAGGACGAGGACCGAACCTGGCTGCAAACGCAGCAAAACCGCTTTACCAACCTGTTCGCCAATATCGGCGGCGGCCGGGCGTTGCGCCGGCTGACAGTGTTCGGCGGTGCGGTTGGGAGCGTGGTGCTGGGCACGGCCACGGTTTGGCTCGGCTGGAACCTTGGGCCGGCGTTGCTGGCGGCGGGCCTTAGCGCTGTCGCCGTTGGCGTCATCGGCTATCTGCAGATGAAGCGGCGTTGGCAAATCGCCTTTCTCAACAATCTGGCCGACGCCATCGATCTGGTCATCCGCGCCGTGCGCTCCGGCATCCCGGTCTCGGAGGCGATTCGGGTGGCGGGGCAGGAGATTAACGACCCGGTCCGGACGGAATTCCAACGCATTTCGGACGCGGTCGACATCGGCATCGACCTGAAGGACGCGTTGAGGGGCGCCGGGCAGCGCATCCGGCTGCCTGACTTCGACTTCTTCGTCATCACTCTGGTTATCCAGCGCGAGACCGGCGGCCAGTTGGCGGAGACCCTGGAAGGGCTGGCGATGATCCTGCGGCGGCGCAAGGAATTGCGCATGAAAATAAGGGCGATGACGGCCGAGGGCCGAATGACGGCGGCAATCGTCGGCGCTATGCCGATTGTCGCGGGCGGTGCGATGTATGCGATGGACCCCGACCATATCGGGCGGTTGTTCGAGCCGGGGACAGGCCAAACCATGCTCTATATCGCCCTTGGCATGATGGGACTGGGAATGTTGGTCGTGCACCAACTGACAAAGGTCAAGCCATGATTGAGGTTGAGCCATGACATTGCCACCGCTCGTCAGCCTGGAGTCCGCGCTGATCGCCGGCGGCGTCTATGTCGCGCTTGCGGTGCTGCTCTGGTTGGGCCAACGCATGCGCGAACGGGCGAAGATGCGGTTCCGCTTCGAGAAGGTCCGTCCGGGCGGGCCCCGAGACTCTCAGCCCGACACCGTGCTGGCCTTTACCGGCGAGGTGCGGGATGCCTTCGCCGCGGTAGTCCGGGTTGCCAACTCTTTGCGGTTCCTGGGCTCCGGCAGGCGTGAGGAAACGCTCGCGCTGCTGCAAACCGCCGGCTATCGCTCGCGCGCCGCCGTGAGCAACTATTTCGGGGCGAAACTCATCGCCAGCGGCGCCGGAGCAGCCGTCGCGGTCGGGGCGGTCAGCCAAGGCGTTTTTACGGGCAACAGTGCGATGCAGGCGGTGATGCTGCTGGCCGGATTCTTCATCGGCGGATTACTGCCGGAGTTCGCGGTCAAGGGCATGGCGAAACGGCGGCAGGCGGCGATCCGCTCCACTTTGCCGGATGCCATTGACCTGCTGATTATCGCGACCAACGCCGGCCAGAGCCTGGAGGTGGCGCTGGGCCGCGTCGGCAAGGAGATCGGACACGCCGCGCCCGTACTGGCCGATGAGTTGCGTGTGGCGACGTCGGAATTGCGGGCGCTGCCAAACCGGCGTCAAGCCCTGGAGAATTTCGCGCTGCGGGCCGGAATAGCCGAGGCGCGCAGCCTGACCTCCACCCTGATCCAGACCGTGCGCTATGGCACGCCGCTGACCCAGTCGTTGAAGGTGCTGGCGGCGGAGCAGCGGGTCGCCAAGGTCCTGCAACTGGAAGAAAAGGCGGCAAAATTGCCGGCCATCCTGTCGCTGCCGCTAATGCTGCTGATCATGCCGTCGATTTTCATCGTCACCGCCGGGCCGGCCATGCTGAGCATCGGCGATGCTCTGTTCGGCACATGATGACCTGTCGCGGACGCAGCCTTAAATCCGACCATTGCCAAGGGAGAACCCGCCGCATGTCGAAATCGAGCCGAGCCGAACGAATTCGGCCGCTGCGGCTGCTGCTGTGCTGCTGCCTCGGCCTTTTGGTCACCGGATGCAGCAGCCTGCCCGGCGCTGACCTGTTCGAACGGCAGCCGGCTGCAATCGGCCTGGACAGCAACCTGCGCCTTGCGGCGGCGGCATTGTCCGGCGGCGACATCGACAGCGCCTTGCGCCTGTATCGCACGGCGGTGCGCGAGCATCCGACCGCCGTGGAGGCGCATCGCGGCCTGGCCGGTGCCTACTACGCCGTCAGAGCCTATCCCGAGGCGCGCGCGGCGTATCAGCAGTGGGCTGCGCTGGATGGGCAGGACGTCGGCCCGTTGCTGGGCATGGGCCGAGTCGGGCTCGCGACCGGCGATACCGCGAAGGCAGCGGAGCAGTTCCAGCGCGCCCTGACGCTTGATCCGGACAATATGCCGGCCCGCAACGGCCTGGCCGTCACGTTGGATCTTTCCGGCGACCATGATGCGGCGCAGGCGATTTACACCGAGCTGTTGCGGCGCGACCCGGCCAACCGCGCCGTATCCAACAATTTGGCGCTGTCCCTGGCTCTGTCAGGCGATATCGAGACGGCCATCGATAGCCTGGCGGAGTTGGCCGACGGCCCAACCGTGATACCGGAGGCGCGGCACAATCTGGCGCTGGCCTATGCATTGCAGGGCGACGAGGGTGCAGCGCAGGAGTTGATCCGGCGGGATCTGTCGCAGCGGGCGATGGATGACACGATGGCGTTCTACCGCCGCATTCGCAGCAATCCGCTGGAGCGGTAGCGTATGCCTTGCTTCACCCGGTTGACGGACGACGAGCGTGGCGTGGCGGCCATCGAGTTCGCCATTGCAGCACCCATTGTCATTCTGCTGCTGATGACCCTGTTCGAGATGGGGTTCGTGCTCACCGCGGGCATTTTCCTGGAAGCCGGCGCCCGCAGCGCCGGGCGGTATGGTATCACCGGCGCATCGCGGCCCGGCCAGACCCGCGACGAGACCATCCGCGAGATCATCACCCGCCATGTCTGCCCCAAGGCCCTGCCGGGCGAGGCGTCGACACTTTGCTTCTGGTCGACGGAGGCCGGCGGCGAGCCCTTGCAGATCGCAACCGCCGCCTATACCGACCCGCGCAATGTCGGCGTGCCGGAGCCGTTCAGCGACCTGGCGCCGGTCAACGGCCGCTACGATGCCGGCGAGGCATATGTCGATGTGAACGGCAATGGGCAATGGGATGCGGATATGGGCGTCGCATCGGCGGGCGGTTCCGGCGATATCGTGCTCTACACCGTGGCGATGCCGCAGGCCGTGATCTCGCCATTGCTGCGGGCGGCAATCGGCAGCAGCACCTTCATCCATCGCACCCGGCTGATCGTGCGGAACGAGCCGTTTTGACGGGGCGAGGGGGCTTTTGCTGGTTGCGCGCCGCGCACCGCTTTGCAGCTCGTCTCGTGCGGGCGAGGCGAGGCGCTGTCGCCATCGAAGCGGCGATCGTCGTGCCGCTGTTGCTGATTGCGGTCATGGTGGTGATCGATACCGTGCGCTTCATCACGACGGCCACTCGGCTGGACGTGGTCGCGGCGACAGCAGCCGATTTGACGGCGCGGTCGTCCAGCGTCGTCGATCAGGTGAACTTCAACCGGATCGGCGGCAACAACGAACTGGCGATGTTTTTCTTTTCCGCCAACCAGGTCGGCTTGCCGAGCGACATCGCAGCCGATGGCCAAATTATCATCAGCGCGATCCAGCCGACGCCCGGCGGGCATACCGTGCTCTGGCAACGCACCGGACCCTACGGATTGGCGATGCCCAGCCGTTTGGACGGGGTGCCGCAACTGCCGACCACCGGCACGCACGTGGTCGCGGAGGTGTTTTTCCGCTTTCGACCGGCGATCCTGGAGAGTTTGGGCGTCATCAGCTCAGCCGAGGCGACGCTCTACCGCCGCGCGGTCTTCCGGCCGCGCAAGGCCGCCTTGACGGTGTTGGAGCCTGCCGGCGGCTGAGCGGGTCTCAAAGTGGTTCCTCTATCCAAGTATCGCCACATTCGACCGTGTGGTATTGTGCGCGAATTCAGAGTATTATCGCCCATTATTCAGCGCAGTTCCTGCGTTGTCGAAGAACGGCGAGAAGGAATTTCCCGTGCCAAGCAGACTCCTGGGCGGCCTGCTGTTGCTCGTTGTGGCCGGATGCACCAGCTATAGCGGCGTTGTGGAATTCAACGCCTACCGCGATGCGTTCGTCACCACGGAACAGACCAGCGATGGCATCCTCGACAAGTTGGCCGTGGCGGAGCGCGATCTGTTCAAGCTCTGCGCCAACCGCCAGCGCATATCTTCCAGCGCTGACTGCGCCGAGTTCGACCCGGAAATCGACAGCTTCCATGCGGAAGACGCGCCCTTCATCGCATCCGTCGGCGATCCGCCAGCCACCGCGGCTTTCCGCCGGATGATCAAGGCGGTGCGCGCCTATAGCGATGCGTTGAACGGGTTGGCCAACGGGGCGACCGCCGAATCCATGGCGTCGAAAATGTCGGAACTGGCTGGCCTCGGCACGTCAGCCGCCAGCGCCATTGCCGGTGACGCTGGCGCAGCCGGAGGCCCCGTGGGCGCGGGTGTGGTGACGGCGGCTGCGACATCGGTCAATACTGCCGTGGCGGCGTTCAAACCGATCGCCACAGCCTTTCTGGGTTTCCGGGCGCGCTCGGTTTTCCGCGAGGAGTTGCAGGCGCGGGCGCCGGATATTCGGCGGGCGATGGAGAAAGCGCGGGATGGCTCCGAGGTCATCTTCCAGGCGTTGCAGGATCAGATCGTTCTCGGCACAGACGACGAACTCACCGACCGCGACCGCCAGCAAATCCTGGCCAACCGGCAATTGCTGGCAAATTGGGTGGTGATGCTGGACAAGAGCATCACCGCGTTCGATGTGGCGGTTGCCGCCAGCGGTGGCGAGGGCGAAGGCAGCTTCACTGGGCTGCTGCAGGTCAGCCAGGACTTGAACGCCGCCGCCGTCGCCGCACGCCGCAACCTGGCCGGCGCCACCAATTAGCCGCTGGCGGATAGCCATTACTGAACAAAATCTTAAGGGGAAGCGCCATGACGGCCCGCAAAAAAGCTCTGCAAATGCTGAAAACCGCGAAGGCGGAGCGCAGCGAAGCGCTGGCGGCAGGTGATACCGCAGCGGCGGATGCCCTGCTCAAGGAGGTGATCAAACCGCTAAAACGGCAGATCGCCGGCAATACGCTGGACGATTTGCAGGCGGAGGCGCAGGCGCTGAACGCTCTCTCCGACATCCTGGAAGCCGGGTTGGCGAAGCTGAACGGCCGGATCGACCGGTTCTTTCTCGACGATCTGATGGCAAAGGCACGGGATCTGGCCCTGGTCTCCGCTGATGCAACGGCCCGGACCGGTTCAATCGCCGAACCGAAAGCTGTCGCCCCTCCAGCGGCTGTAGTGGTCACTCCTATCGCAGCGCCGCCGCCCACGCCAACGCGGGAACCCGCTGCCCCCGTCATGGTCACGACATCGCCGCCGCCGACCACGGTCGCCGACTATGCCGCCGCGTTCGACGCCATGATCATTCGCCCGGAATGGCAGGATCAGATCGCCGCGGAAGCCAAACTGTTTGTCCGCAACGACGCGGAACGACGCTATCGCGCCGTCGAAGCGGAAACCGGCGTGCCCTGGTGGGTCATCGGGCTGCTGCACAAGATGGAGGCCTCCCAAAATTTCCAGAAGCACCTGCACAATGGCGACCCGCTGACCGCCGCGACCGTCAACCGACCGCCGGGCCGTCCGCCCGGCTGGCAGGCTGGCATGTCATGGGAAGAAAGCGCCATCGATGCGCTGCGCTTTGACGGCCTGACAAAGGTCACGGACTGGTCGCTGGGCGCAGTTCTGGAGCGGGCCGAGCGCTGGAACGGTCTGGGGTATCGCAACGCTGGCCTGTGGTCGCCATTCGTTTGGTCCGGCTGCGAATATTACCAGAAAGGCAAGTTCGTCAGCGACGGCGTATTCGATGCGAATGCCGTATCGGCGCAAGTCGGCATTGCGACGCTGGTTCAGCGGCTGATCGACGATGGCGTCCTGGCATTCGGTGAGACCGTGGACGCGGCTGCCGCCCCGCTGCGGGTCGATCCGGCATCCGCGCTAAGCGGGCCTCGTGCTGTGCCGCTCGACCTGGCAGCGTTCGACCATGCACGCGAGGAACTCGATTTTCCGCGCCGCCCCGGTCAGTTGATCGAGCACGGCATGGGTATGGGCCGGCGGGCGACACCTGCCAACATCATGGCGGCACGCCGGGTGCAGGAGTGGTGCATCCTGCACAACTTCGTCACCGGTGCGGATGGCGAGTTCGGCAACGCCACGCGCGACTCAGTTACAGCCTTCCAGAAGGCGCACCACCTGCCCGCCACTGGCGCCGTCGATGAGGAGACCTGGGCCCTGCTAACCCGCCCGATGCGCGACGCATTGGCTTCGGTATACTCGCCGGACGACGGCGTGCCGCCGCCGTTGGCGCAACTGGTGGTCGATGTCGCCGCCTTCCATTTGGTCGAACGCCCCAGGGAGGCGGGCGGCGACAACGCCGGCCCTTGGGTGCGGCTTTACATGCTGGGCCAGGATGCCGGTATCGGCGGCGGCGAAAGCTTTCCGTGGTGCGCCGGCTTCGCGTGCTTCATCGTGCAGCACGCTTGCCGGGATCTGGGCATCGCGCTGCCATTCCCACGCCAGGCGCTGGTTGCGAATTTGGTGAAAGACGCAAAGTCCGATGGCCGCTTCATCGATGGCGACGCCATGGGAGCCGGTGCCGAACAGGCCGCCAAAGTGCCTTTAGGCGGCCTGTTCGTCCGACGCGGCGGCCCGAACGGCTGGAACCACACTGGTATCGTGACTAGCGCCACCGGCGACGGCTTCCGCACTATCGAAGGCAACACCAACGACGAGGGCGTCCGCGAAGGCTTCGAAGTCGTCGCCCGCACCCGCAGCTATGGCCCGTACGATTTTATTCGGCTGACCTGAGCCGACCGCCAACCCCTACCCCTGGCGGGCGACCATCAGCTTTTTGGTTTCGGCGATGGCTTTGGCCGGGTTCAGGCCCTTGGGGCAGGTGTTGGTGCAGTTCATGATGGTGTGGCAGCGGTAGAGCCGGAAGGGGTCTTCCAGATTGTCCAACCGCTCGCCGGTCGCCTCGTCCCGGCTGTCGGCCAGCCAGCGGTAGCTTTGGAGCAGCACGGCCGGGCCCAGATAGCGGTCGCTGTTCCACCAATAGCTGGGGCAGGCGGTGGTGCAGCAGAAGCACAAAATGCACTCCCACAACCCATCCAGCTTGTCCCGGTCTTCAATCGACTGTAACCGCTCACGGTTCGGCGGTGGCGTTTCCGTCTTCAGCCATGGCTCGATGCTGGCGAGTTGCGCGTAGGCGTGCTTCAGATCGGGCACCAGGTCCTTGACCACCGGCATGTGCGGCAGCGGGTAGACCGCGACGTCGCCTTTCACCTCGTCGATGGCCTTGGTGCAGGCGAGCGTGTTGGTGCCGTCGATGTTCATGGCGCAGGAGCCGCAAATCCCCTCGCGGCACGAGCGGCGGAAGGTCAGGGTCGAGTCGACCTCGTTCTTGATCTTGATCAGCGCGTCCAACACCATCGGCCCGCATTCATCCATGTCGATGACGTACTCATCCATATGCGGATTTTCGTCATCGTCCGGCGACCAGCGGTAGACTTTGAAGGTCCGCGTATTCTTGGCCGAGCCGGCGGCGGCGTGCTTCTTACCCGGCTTGATCTTGGAGTTCTTCGGCAGCGTGAATTCAGCCATGGGTTTGGTCTCTTGTGCCTAGAAGTTCAGGTTTAACAGCCGGCCCGCGTTCATACATTCTAAAACCGGCGTCATTGCGAGGCGCCCCAAGGGCGACGAAGCAATCTACCGCCCCGCTCTGGGTGCTATTGGTAGGTTGCCGCGTCGCCTGCGGCTTCTCGCAATGACGCCAAAAGGGGGTAGTTTGGACCACTGGAATGCTCGAAATGCCCGATTAATACACGCGCTCTTGCGGCGCAATGTACTCGACCTCGTCCGGGTGCAACGTGTAAGCGTGCACCGGCCGGTAGGTCAGTGAGACCCGCCGGTCTTCCGAATACCAGGCGAGGGTGTGCTTCATCCACTCCTCGTCATTGCGCTTGTCGATGTCGTCGCGGGCGTGGGCGCCGCGGCTTTCCTTGCGCGCTTCCGCCGAGAAGATGGTGGTCATGGCGCAGGCCATGAGGTTGTCCAGCTCCAGCGTCTCCACCAGGTCGGAGTTCCAGATCATCGAGCGGTCGTTGACGCGCACATCCTCGATGGCGCCAGCCGACTGCTCCATCTTGCGGCAGCCTTCGTCCATCGAGTCCTGATCGCGGAACACGGCGGCGTGCAACTGCATCGAGCGTTGCATGGTGTCGCGAATGTCGGCGGTCAGGGTCGAGCCATCGGCATGGCGGAACTTGTCGAGCCGGCCGAGCGCCATGTCGGCGGAATCCGCCGCCAGCGGCTTTTGCGAGGCGCCGGCGGTCAGCGTTGCGGCGCAGTGCAGACCAGCCGCCCGCCCGAACACCACCAGATCCAGCAGCGAGTTGCAGCCCAGCCGGTTGGCGCCGTGGACCGAGACGCTGGCGCACTCGCCAACCGCCATCAGGCCCTGAACGGTTGCGTCTGGGTTGTCGACGGTCGGACGAAGCACCTCGCCGTCATAATTGGTCGGGATGCCGCCCATGTTGTAGTGCACGGTCGGCAACACCGGAATCGGCTCCTTCGTGGCGTCGACGCCGGCGAAGATGCGTGCGGTCTCGGTAATGCCCGGCAGGCGCTGGTGCAGCACGTCGGCGCCCAAATGCTCCAGGTGCAGCAGGATGTGATCGTTGTTGGGGCCGACGCCACGGCCCTCCAGAATCTCCACCGTCATCGAGCGGCTGACCACGTCACGGCTGGCCAGGTCCTTGGCGGTCGGCGCATAGCGCTCCATGAAGCGCTCACCCTCGGAATTGGTGAGATAGCCACCTTCGCCGCGCGCGCCCTCGGTAATCAGGCAGCCGGCGCCGAAAATGCCGGTCGGGTGGAACTGCACGAACTCCATATCCTGGTTCGGCAGGCCAGCCCGCGCCACCATGCCGTTGCCGTCGCCGGTGCAGGTATGGGCCGAGGTGCAGGAGAAATAGCTGCGGCCATAACCGCCGGTCGCCAGAATGACCTTCTGCGCCTGAAAGCGATGGATCGTGCCGTCGTCCAGGTTCCAGGCGACGACGCCCTGGCATTCCCCCTCGGCGCCCATGATCAGGTCAATGGCGAAGTATTCAATGAAGAACTCGGCGGAGTGGCGCAGGCTCTGCTGATACAGCGTGTGCAGTAGCGCATGGCCGGTGCGGTCGGCTGCGGCGCAGGCGCGCTGGGCCGGCGTCTTGCCGTAATCCTTCATGTGGCCGCCGAATGGGCGCTGATAGATCTTGCCCTCGTCGGTGCGGCTGAAGGGCATGCCGAAATGCTCCAACTCAATCACGCTGGGCACGGCCTGCCGGCACATGTATTCAATAGCGTCCTGGTCGCCCAGCCAATCCGACCCCTTAACGGTGTCGTACATGTGCCAGTGCCAGTTATCCTCGCTCATATTGCCGAGCGATGCGGCGATGCCGCCCTGCGCCGCAACGGTGTGGGAGCGGGTGGGGAACACCTTGGTTACACAGGCGGTCTTCAACCCCGCCTGCACGCAGCCGAGCACGGCGCGCAGGCCGGAACCGCCACCGCCGACAACGACCACATCGTAAATATGGTCGTGAACTTCGTATGATTGCGTCACGTGCGCTAGCCTCCGAAGGCGATACGGGCAACAGAAAAGACCCCGAGCAGGCCAAAGAAGACAGCGGCGCCCTTGACGATCATCAAGGCGGCGATCTTGCAGAACTCGGTGTGGATGTAATCTTCGATCACCACCTGCAGGCCCAACTGGGCATGGTGGAAGGCGGCTATAATCAGGCAGACCATCAGCACCGCCGGCACGGGCGAGCCGATCCAGGCGCGGACCTCAAGATAGCCCGCGCCCATATAAGCGATCAGGCTGATGACGAACCAGACGACCAGCGGCACCAACGCAATCGCGGTGACCCGCTGCGCCCACCAGTGGTGGGTGCCGGATTTGGCGGAGCCGAGGCCGCGGGCGGCGGCGATGGGCGAACGTAGTGTCATATTATTCCTGCTCCCAATCGGCCTACATCACGACATAGGCGGCGATCCAACTGACGATTGTCAGCACGCCGGCGAACGCCACGACCGCATATCCGGACTTCTCTGCGATTTCCAGTTCCATCATTGCGCCGGTGTCCCACACCAAATGTCGGATGCCGTTGCCGAGGTGATAGAACAGGCATAAAGTCCAGACAAACAGCGCCAACTGGCCCAGGATCGAGCCGATAGCGCCGCTGAAACTGTCATAGTATTCCGGCGAGCCGGCGGCGGCCGCCAGCCACCAGACCAATACGATGGTGCCGATCGACAGGACAATGCCGGTCGCACGATGGCTAATCGAGAGGACGGTAGTCCATTGCGGCCGGTAGACCTGCAAATGGGGGGAGAGCGGACGCTCAACGCTGGCCATATGATGCCCTCATCACGGAACGAATGCACAAATACGCCTACGCCGTTGATATGCGGGCGGATCACCTGCCGGTGTAAAGCCGCCGGCGGATCAAGTCAACAAAGTGGCGGAGCGTCAGCGCTCTAGTAGGTCTGCGAGGGCGATCATGTGTCGCGTTTGACGCGGGAGGCTACCTCCTCCGCCAAATAGGTGCTGCCCTCGCTCCTCAAGCCTTCGATCACGCCGTCGCGGTCGAGCGGCGGACGGTTCTGGCTCATCTTCCATTTGCCTTCGATGCGGGTGAGTGCGATCTCGAAGCCGATAATCGCCTTGCACATGGTCGCGATGAAGTCGTCCGGCGCATCGGTTATCGCCCACGGCTCCCGCCGTTCGGCTTCGTGAAAGCCGGTCAGCGCCGCCAGGTGCGGGCGCAGCGCCTCCGGTCCTTCAAACACTGTGGCCCGTCCAAAGGCGTGGATCGCGACATAGTTCCAGGTCGGGACAACCTTGCCGCGGCTCGATTGTTTCGACGGATAATACGACGGCGAAATGTAGCCCTGCGGCCCCTGAAAGGTCAGCATCACCTCACCGCCTGCGGCCAGCACGTCGGCATGCGGGTTGGCGCGGGCCAGGTGGCAGCGCACCGTGCCCCAGGGTGGGGAATCCGCTACAATTTCCAAAGGAATATGGCTGCCGATCAGACCGTCCGGCCCCTGGCTGACCAAAGTCGCCGCACCGATGGCGCGCATGGCGGCGTGCAGGGTCGCCGGATCGTCCTCGCGGAAATGTTTTGGAACATACATGGCCAGTGCCCTCCGTCTGTCATAGGCTTGTTACCTGCGCCCGCTTTACTAGGGGAATTGCAAGGAGTTGGCCATGATTCTCATCCAAATCAGCGATAGCCATATCGAGGCGCCAGGTGTGCTCACCTACGGCATGTTCGATGCAGCGGCGTCTTTGGCCAAGGTCATCGACGCTATCAACGCCTGCGATCCGCAGCCGGACGTGGTGATCCATACCGGCGATCTGGTGCATCATGGCGAGGCAGCGCAATACCCGCCGGCGCGGGAAATCCTGGCGAAGCTGCGGGCGCCGCTCTATGCCATCCCCGGTAATCACGACCGGCGGGAAGGCTTTGCCGCGGCGTTTGCAGACCAGTCCTGGCTGCCGAAGGATAGTCCCTTCATTCAGTACACGGTGGAAAATTTTCCGGTCCGGCTGGTCGGCCTCGACACCGTCATTCCAGGCAGCCCGGACGGTGCGTTGTGTGCCGAGCGGCTGGCCTGGCTCGACTCGCAACTGACCGCGCAACCGGAGCGCCCAACCATCGTCGCCTGCCACCATCCCCCGTTCGCGACCGGCTTGACCGGCTCGACCAGGGTCGGCTTCGAAGAGGGCGGGCGGGAGTTCGCGGCGATCCTGGCGAAACATGGGCAGGTGCAGCGGGTGATCTGCGGCCACTCGCACCGGCCGATGCTGGGCACCTTCGGGCATCGGCCGTTCTGGGTGGCGCCGGGCACCTGCTACCAGTTCGAGGCCGGGTTCAGCGCGGCCCGCACCCTGTCGCTGACCCAGGAGCCGCCCGGATATTCGCTGCACCTCTGGCTTGACGACCCCGTCGCTGGCCCCAGCCTGGTCAGCCACCACATCCCCGTCGGCGATTTCGGCGAGCCGCAGGTGCTGCTGCGCAACGGCAAGCGGGTGGGGTAGGCTCGGCAGTAAGTCCGAGCCCCTCCCATCCCAACACATTACCCCCGCCCCTGGCTTGACCAGGGGTCCATGCCAGAGACGTCGTTACAAAAATCGGACTTGCCGGTTGACGCTCAGGCATGGACCCCTGGTCAAGCCAGGGGCGGATCAGGGGGAGGCGATGCCGGCGCCTTGTTCGCTTCGTATGCCGCGGCATAACTCGGACGCTCGCGCACCCGTTCGCGGTAGGCGAGCCATGCGTCCGGCAGCGCGCACTCGTACCGTTCGGCCCAATCCAGGCAGGTGGTCATGCAGATATCGGCGCCGGTGAACGTCTCGCCCAGTAGAAAGCGCCGCCCGTCGGCCAAATCGCCGGCGGAGGCTTTGATCAGACGGTCGAAGTACTCGCGCGCGGTCTGGTTCGCCGCCGGCGCGTCGCCATAGAGGTGCGCCAGCCCCTCGTGCCGGCGCAGCACATAGAGGGACGTTGCGTCC
The DNA here is from genome assembly GCA_963974445.1 of uncultured Alphaproteobacteria bacterium. GTDB lineage: Bacteria > Pseudomonadota > Alphaproteobacteria > Bin95 > Bin95 > JACKII01. The sequence goes on along the minus strand of CAXBDI010000026.1, from coordinate 18,396 downwards.
AATTCCATCGAGATGAAGGACAGCCACTCGAAATACTTGGCCCGCGCCGGCTGTGTCGTGGGGATCAGGCTGCGGTCGGGCGCGCCATAGGTCTCCGCCAGGTAGGTGACAATGGCCGGGCTTTCGGTCAGCACCAGGTCGCCGTCCTGAAACGTCGGGATTTTGCGGCGGGGGTTGAGGCGGCCGTATTCCGGCGTCTCCGTCTCGCCGCTGCGCGATTGGATCGGCACGCTGCGGTAAGGCAGGCCCAGTTCGATCAAGGCCCAGTGCACGCGCAGCACCCGCGTGGACACCGAGCCCCACAGGATCATTTCGCCCATGCCGGTCAGCCTTGCAAATGCCGGGTGCCCGCCGCCCGCAGACGAACTGCATCGGCCTCCCGCGTCAGGCGTTTGGCGATGCGGTCGGCGGCGAAGCCGGTCTGCGCCAGCGCGATGCCCTGGTCGAACACCTCGCCATAGTGGCGGATCAGGCCGCCGGAGAGATGGAGGCAACTCATGCCCTCGAACGCCACGCGCTTGCCCTCAACGCCGGTCAGCTTGCTTTGGTAGCTGAACAGCCAGTGGGCGTAGCCGATATCGCCTACCGCCACCGGCTCCTTCATATCCCAGCGGAACGCCTCCGCATCGCGCCAGAAACGGTTTTCCAGCATGTCGGCGATGGCTTCTCGGCCAGCGAATGCGCCATAGAAGGTGTCGTGGTAGACACCGTCCTCGGTAAATGTCGCCGCCAGCGCTTGGCCATCGCCGGCCTCGACAGCGGCGGTGAAGCGGGCGAGCAGATCGGTGAAGCTCATGCGGCCATTCCCTTTACCTGTTTTGCGGGCTTGTACAGCTTGAACGCCATCAGCACCGCGGGCAAGGCCGCCAGATAAAAGCCCAGGCCGTAATCGCCGGTCGCCTCGGCCAGCACCGCGTAGAGAATCGGGTAGCTCATCATGCCGGACCCGGCGAAGGCGAGGCTGGCGCCGGTCACCGGTCCGACCTGTCCCTCCGGCGCCAGGCGCGCGATTTCCGCCATCATCAGCCCGTGCCAGCTAATGGCGCTGATGCAGTAGAGAATGGCGACGGCGATGATCGCGGCATCGCTCCACTCCGGCCGGAGCGAGCCCATGCCGACCGCCGCCACCGCCATCACGGCGGAGAGACAGGCGATCAGGCGGCGGGCCGGCATCAACGCGCTGCCGACCCAACCCCACAGGATGCGCGCGACGATTGCCGACGCCATGGCGATGGAGAAGAAGTAGTTGGCGCTCTCCAGCGGACGCTGCATCGTCTCCGAGATGTAGGTGACGAAATACGAGCCGAACAGGCCTTGCAGGCCGACAAAGCAGAACATGCCGATGGCCAGATCGCGCAGCGACGGTGTGGTGAGCACCAACTTCATCGTCTGCCAGATGAAGCCCGGCTTCAGCGACTGCTTGGGCTGACGGTCGGTGTCGAAACGGTTGCGGATCGGCTGCAGCAATAAGGCGAACCCAATGCAAAGCGCGCCGGAGACGATGAAGACGCCGCGCCAATCCATCCACCCCAGCAGGACTGGCACCAGCAACCCGGCCATCAGGCCGCCGACGGGAACGCCGGTCTGCTTCACAGAAAAGATCAGCGGCGCGTATTTCGGCGGGCTATAGCGCGCCAGCAGGTGCGAGCTGGCAGGCGTTGAGACCGACGAGGCCAGGCCGATAAAGGCGGCGCTCACCGCGAACACGACGAGCGCGCCGAAATAGCCGGTCATCAGCGCCAGGCCCATGAAGGTGAGCGACACCTGGCTCATGCGCACCGCGCCAAAGCGCAGGATAAAGCCGCCGCACGAGATCTGCCCCATGCTCGAAAAGAAGTAGAGCACGCCGGTGTAATAGCCGATCAGATGCGGGTCGATGTTCAATGCTACCGCTACCACCGGCGCCATGTTCGGCAGCACCAGCGTGGTGAAATAGGCGAAGGCCTGCTGAATCAGCATGGCGACGATGACGATGATGAGAGGCGCGGACATTTGGTCGAGCGATCTACTTTTTTGTGCGGCGCAACAATATCACGCCCGCCGTGGCACTGGGCGCCGCCGCGACATAGAAGCCGAGGTCGTAATCGCCGGTGGCGGCCACGATAGCGCCGAACGCACCGGGCAGCACCAGCAACCCGCTGAAGCAACAAAACAGCACGCCGCCACTCGCCACCGCCGCCGCGATGCCGACGCCAAACAGAATGGAGGTAAAGACGCCGAGCAATCCTGGATTGATTGCAAAGTAATCGGCAATCGGCGGCAGTAGCACTGGCACGGAGTTGCTGGCGAAGGTGATCAGCATTTGCTGGATCAGCATCGCGCCGGCGACGACCATGAGCGGGTTCATGGCGCGGGAACCCCGACTATATTACGGCAGTTGGAGTCAGCCACGCCCGAAGGTCGACGGCACCACGTCCGGCGCGGTCGCGTCGCGGCGTCCCAGCCAATATGCCTGCTGATCCGGCACCAGGCTGAGGTTCTCAGGCACGCCCAGCTTGCGGGCCGCGTCCATCGGCCAGTTCGGATTGTAGAGGATCTCGCGTGCCAGCGCGATGATGTCCGCCTGGCCCTTTTGCAGGATTTCTTCCGCCTGCTCCGCATGCACGATCAGGCCGACAGCCATGGTCATGATGTCGGCCTCGCGGCGCACATCATCGGCATAGGGCACCTGATAGCCGTAGGACATGGACGTGCCGCCCTCGGTCGGACTGCCGCGCATGCCGCCGCCGGAGCAGTCGATCACGTCCACCCCCAACTCCTTCACGCGCTTGGCGAGGCGGATGCTTTCGGCGGTGCCCCAGCCGGCGCGATCCTCGACCGAAAGACGCAGGAACAGGGGTTTATCCTCCGGCCATTCGGCGCGGGCGGCCTCGATCACTTCGCAGCAGAAGCGCATGCGGTTCTCTTCGGAGCCGCCATATTCGTCGTTGCGCGTGTTGGCTTCCGGGCTGAGGAATTGGTGAATCAGATAGCCGTGTGCGCCGTGAATTTCCAGGATGTCGAAGCCGCATTCCTGGGCGCGGCGGGCGCCCTGACCCCACATTTCGACCAGGTCTTTGACATCCTGATTGGAGAGCGCGCGCGGTGTCGGGTCCTTAGGGCCGGCGGGCTCGGCGCTCGGGGCGACCAGGTCCCAGCTATCCCAATAATCCTGATCGACGCCAGGATTCTCCAGCAGTGGTGCGCCGCCCTCCCACGGGCGATAACGCTTCGCCTTCCGCCCCGAGTGGCCGAGTTGGATGGCCGACGTCGCGTTGTGCGCCTTGATGAAATCGGCCAGACGCTTGACCCCGGGGATGAACTTGTCATCCCACAGCGCCAGATCGCCGACGGTGCCGCAACCGCGCCGGTCGACCTTGGTGCTTTCGACGAACACCAGCCCCGCGCCGCCGGCGGCGAACCGGCCGACATTCATCAGGTGCCAGTCGGTGGCAAAGCCGTGGTCGGCGGCGTACTGGTGCATCGGCGCGACGCAGACCCGATTTTTCATGGTGACGCCGCGGATGGTCAGCGGCTGAAACAGTTTGGGGTTCGCCATGGACAGAAACTCTCGCGATGAGGACGGGACGCGCGCCGGACTGGCCGCTGGATGGGTCTATTCATAAGGGACGGCGACCGAACCGCCTAGCCCTCGCACAGCCGGGCCCATGGGAAAGCATGTGGCTTTGCACGGGGAATTTGTTTTGCTGCGCATGAGAAATCCAATAGCATCCATCCGTATGGCGATGCTATCGCTTGCCCATCGTACAATGAACCGGGAGAAAAATCTGATGGCATTCGATACTGCGCAGAAGTTTTTCGAGGCTTGCGAAGCCGCCAAAGGCTGGGACGGCTGTAAAGCGCATGTGGCCGATGGCGCAGCGTTCGCGTGCCAGGCTGGGGCGCTTGCGGATGTCAAGACGGTGCAGGGCTATTGCGACTGGATGAAGGGTCTGGTCGGTGGGCCGTTGCCGGACGGCCGCTACACGCTGCACGCCAGCGCATGGGATGCGAAGGCGAGCACGGCGACCTTCGCCGCAACCTTCCACGGCACCCATACCGGCGACGGCGGGCCGGTGCCGCCGACCAATAAGGCGACCAGCACCGACTACGTCTATGTCATCAAGATGAACGGCGACGGCAAGGTCGCGGCGATGACCAAGATCTGGAACGATGGCTACGCGCTTGCGGAACTCGGTTGGGCCTGACGGCTGCCCGATGCGCCTAGCATACCACAGACGGAAAGGATAATCGCATGGCAGACGCGCCCAACGCCTCCGCACCGAACGCCTCCGAGGCCGAATACTGGGGATCGACCGGTGGCCAGAAATGGGTGGAGCACCAAGGCGCCATGGATCGGCTGCTGGGCGGCGTCACCGACGCGCTTTTGGCCGAAGCCCGTCCGCAACCTGGCGAAAAGGCGCTGGATCTCGGCTGCGGCGCCGGCGCCTCCGCTCTAGCCTTGGCGCCTCTGCTGGAGCCCGGCGGGTCGGTGCGAGGGGTCGATATCTCGCCGGTGCTGCTGGACCTGGCGCGGCGGCGGGCGAAGGCGGCTGGATCGCGAAATCTGGAATTCGTCCAGGCAGATGCGCAAACTTTCGCGTTTGAGCCGCTAACCTTCGACCTGCTCATTTCCCGCTTCGGCAGTATGTTTTTCAGCGATCCGGTGGCAGCCTTCGCCAATATCCGGCAAGCGCTGCGGCCCGGAGGGCGTGTGTGCCTGGCGGCGTGGGCGCCTCTCGCTCAAAACCCATGGTTCTATCTGCCGCGCGTAGCCGCCATTGCCCGCCTGGGCCCGTCGCCGCAAGCCGGGCCCCACGAACCGGGCGCATTCGCCTTCGCCGACCAGGCCTATGTCACCGGCATCTTGCGGAACGCCGGGTTCGCCGCCGTCGAAGCCAAGGCCGTGCCCATCGATCTCATCGCGCCCGACACACCGGAAAAAGCGGCAGACCTGACCCTCAACATAGGACCGGCCGCACGCATGCTCGGAGCCGAGAACGGCGCCGCGGAAGACAGTCAGGCCATTGCCGCGGCCATCGCCGACGTCTTTTCCGCTTTCCGAACGCAGGCAGGCGTGCGTATCCCGGCGGTAATCAACCTGTTCACGGCTCGCTGTCCCTAAGCGGTGCTCAGTCCACGTCCAAGCGCCAGGCCTTGCCGTCTGTCTTGATGTGACCGGCGGTCGGCGTGTGGAAGTGGGTGCCGATGACCAGGGTCGGCGTCCCGGCGAAGCGCTTGTACATGTTGATGCGCGTCGCGCGGTTTTCGACCGGGTCGCTATCCGGCGCGCTCGGCCATTCCGGGTGAGCCATCTGGCAGGGATGGTGCAGGAAGTCGCCGGTGATCAGCGCGGTCTGGCCCTCGCTTTCGATGAAGACGCTGGCGTGGCCGGGGGTATGGCCGGGCGTCGGGATCAGGTGGACCTCCGGACAGAGTTCGTAATCCTGCGGCACTAACGTGTGCAGGCCGGCCTCGACGATGGGCAGCACGCTGTCGGTCATCACTTGCGACTGGCCGTAGGAACCGTCGCCGCTGTCCTGTGACGTCCAGTGGTTGAACTCCTTCTCGCCGAACAAGTATTGGGCGTGCGGGAAGGTCGGAACCCACTTCGAGCCGTCCCACTTGGTATTCCATCCCACATGGTCGATGTGCAGATGCGTACACAGCACCGTGTCGATGGCCTCGATGGGATAGCCTGCCCGCTCCAGATCTTTCAGGAACTGGGTTTGCAGATTGTTCCAGGCTGGCACCGCCCGCTCCTTGTCGTTGCCGACGCAGGTATCGACCAGGATGCGGCGCTCGCCGGTATCGACGATCAGCGAGTGGATCGCGCCGCGCAGCCGCCCGGTCTCGTCGGCGAAATGCGGGTAGAGCCACTCCACCTCCCGCACCCGGTCGCGCGTTGCGTCCGGAATGATGCGGGACATGCCGCCGGTCGCCTCGATCTCGACGATCCGGGTGATTTTGACAGCGCCGATGCGCCAAACTTCGCCGACCATGGGTTTTCCTCCTGGCATTGAAAAAAGCGACCGCCCGAGCGCCGGGCGGTCGCCGCGATTGCCGAGGATAGTTCCACGAGATGGCCGCCAACTCAACTGTCCGCGGAGCTGGCGGCCATTCAGGACCGAGAGCTTACGCGCCCCAGCCGCTGACGGCTTTGACCTCACAGAAGTCTTCCAGGCCCCAGACGCCGCCTTCGCGACCGTTACCAGACGCCTTGACGCCGCCAAACGGCGCGCCGGCGCCACGGGACTGGCCGTTCATCTCGACCATGCCGGAGCGCAACTGCATCGCGACACGGTTGCGCCGGGCATCGTCACCGCTCTGCACATAGTCGGTCAGGCCGTAGGGCGTATCGTTGGCGATTTCGATGGCTTCCTCTTCGGTCTCGAACGGAATGATCGAGAGGACGGGGCCAAAGATTTCCTCGCGCGCGATGGTCATCTGGTTGTTGACGTCGGCGAAGACCGTCGGACGGCAGAAATAGCCGCGATTCAGGCCATCCGGACGGCCAGGACCGCCGGCGACCAGCCGCGCGCCCTCGTCGATGCCAACCTGGATCAGGTTCTGGATTTTCTCGAACTGAGAGGCACTCACCGCCGGGCCCATGTGGCGGCCGCTGGTGCCAGCCGGGCCGACCTCCAGCGATTTCGCGGCGTCGGCGGCGGCCTGCACCGATTGCTCGTAGATGTCGCGCTGCACCAGCATCCGGGTCGGCGCGTTGCAGGACTGCCCGGTGTTGTTGAAGCAATGCATCGCGCCACGGCGCACAGCCTTCTCGTCAGCGTCGGCAAAGATGATGTTCGCGCCCTTGCCGCCAAGCTCCAGGTGGACGCGCTTCAGGGTCTCCGCCGCGTTCTTGGAGATCAGCCGGCCCGCACGGGTGGAGCCGGTGAACGAGATCATGTCCACGTCCGGATGGCCGGAGAGCTGGGTGCCGACGCCCGGGCCATCGCCGTTCACCAGATTGAAGACGCCGGCGGGAACACCGGCCTCGTCCAGGATTTCGGCGAAGAGGAGGGCGTTCATCGGCGCGATTTCGGACGGCTTCAACACCATGGTGCAGCCGGTCAGCAGCGCGGGGATGACCTTGAGCGTGATCTGGTTCATCGGCCAGTTCCACGGCGTAATCATGCCGATGACGCCGGCCGGGTCCATAATGATGCGGTCGTTCGGGGCATGGTCGCCCAGGGGACGGATGAACTCGAAATTCTCGGCGGCTTTGATGAAGTTGGAGATGTGGCCGAGGCCAGCCGGGGCCTGCTGCTGCTTCGACATGTCGATGGGCGCACCCATCTCCTGGCTGATCGTCGCGGCCATGTCGTCGATGCGGCGCTTGTAGATGTCGCGGATTTTCTTCACCACCTCAAGACGCTCCTTCGGCGGGGTCTTGGCCCAGGCCGGAAAGGCCCGTTTGGCGGCGGCGACGGCGGCGTTGGTGTCGGCCTCACCGCCCAGCGAAATGGTGGCGAATGCCTCCTCCGTGGAGGGATCGATCACCTCCAGCGGCGTGCCCTGCTGCGGGGCGACCCATTGGCCGTCAATGTAAAAGTCCGTTTTTTTGATCATGATATGAAGTCCTATGGCTGGTGGCGCACTGACGCGGTGTCTGGCATGGCTGGCGTCCGGTTCGTTCGCCCGGTGAGCAGCCTTGCCCTGCTCACTCGGACATAGGGTCGATGGCTTCGGCGTGCAAACGGTTCCGGCGAGAGAGACAGGCGCTCAGCGTTCGTATCGGGAGAATTCAAGCATCAGGCAGCCTTCCGGCAAACGCATTGCACACCATCGCTGCCGGTGCGATCCCGCCGCGGTCTTGCCCCAAATCCGAACTCGTGGCGGTCTGGACCGCATTCTACATCGTGCGAGGCGCAGCCCTTTTTTCCTTGAGCGATGGAACAATCTGCGGCATTTCACGTTATGCAAATTGTGGCGGGCGTGTGCGGCGGCGCCAGACCGAGTTCCAGACCGAGTTTATGTCGATTAAGGAGATTCTCCATGTTGGGATGGGCTATAGCGTTTTTTGTGATTGCGCTCATCGCGGCCGTTCTCGGCTTTGGCGGCATCGCTGAAGCATCGGCTGGCATCGCGCAAATTATCTTCTTCGTGTTCCTGGTCCTGCTGGTGATCGCTCTGATCGCACGGGCGGTGCGGGGCCGACCGCCGCCTGTATAGGTTTGGCGACCTCAAACGCACCTCAAAACCCCTTCCGAATTGATAGAGATTGAGCAATGGCAAAAAGCGTATTGATCGGCATTGTCGTGGCTGTTGCGATTTTGGCGGCCTTCTACTTCGGGTTCATGTTCGAAGAACAACAGCAGGGTCCGATCGAGAATCTCGGCGAGCAAATCGACAAGTCAGTCAAATAGGCATCGGCTGAGGCCTCGCCTCAGGCGTTCTTGATCGTCAGCCCGGCATCGACCGGCAAGGCGACGCCGTTGATATAGCTCGCAGCCGGCAACACCAGGCTAAGGGTCGCGTGCGCCACCTCTTCCGGCTCGGCGTAGCGGGCATTCGGGATGCGCCGGCGGGCGAACTTCGCCTTGGCGTCGTCGGGGTATTTGGCGGTCATGCCGGTGTTGATCGCACCTGGGCAGATGCAGTTGACGGTGATGCCTTCCTTGCCAAGCTCCACCGCCAGCGAGCGTGTCAAGCCGATAACCGCATGTTTGGTGGCGGTGTAGGGGCTGATGCCAGGCGTGGCGCCGAGCCCTTCGGTCGAGGCGATGTTGACCACGCGGCCGCCGCTCTCGCATTTGCGCAGATAGGGCAATGCTGCACGGATCGTGTAGGTGTGGGCGGAGACATTGACATCCACCGTGCGCGCCCATCGCTCCTCGAAATCGTCGGCGTCGATGGGGCAATGGGTCGAGATGCCGGCGTTATTGACCAAAATGTCGAGGCCGCCGAACTTCGCCGCGACCGCATCCACCACCTTCCGCACCGCTGCCGAATCAGCCACATCCAGCCCCCATGCGGCCGCCGAACCGCCAGCCTCACAGATAGCAGCCGCTGTTGCCTCGGCACCAGCAGAGTTGACGTCGACGCAGGCAACGCGGGCGCCCTCATCGGAAAACAGATAGGCGGTGGCCCGCCCCATGCCGGAGCCGGCCCCGGTCACCAGCGCGACCTTTCCTGTAATCGACCGCGACAGTTTCGATAGACGGGGCATCGGAACATCCTCTCTGAAGCGTTTGCGCGATTGGCAGGCGAGACCGCGTTGGACGAAGCAGCAAGTTCTGCCGCGGCGGTCATCCCTCGGGTTGGGCGGCTCCGGGCGCGGGAACTTTCACCCTCCGGCGCTACAGTGTCCGCAGGAGGGGCCGGCAGAGCGCATCAGTAAGGGCTGCCGGTCTCTTTCTTCTGCGAGCCCTTCATCTTGCCCAACTCCTGCTGGCAGCCGATGGCCATCATCCGCGCGTCGTTGGCGATGGTGGTGAGCAGGAAGCCTTTCTCGATCATCTCCAGCGCGAATTCCGCGGTGCCGCAATGCAGGCCGGCGGGGATGCCGTGCTTCTTCGCGCCGGCCAGGATGTCCATCATCTTGTCGTAGACAAATGGGTCGGTCGGATCGAGCACCGGCTTGCGGCCATAGGTCAGCGCCAGATCGCTCGGCCCGATATAGATGCCGTCGAGGCCGGGGGTCGACAGGATCTCGTCCAGGTTGTCGACCGCCTGGTCGGTCTCGATCATCGCGATGGCGAGCGTCGTGTCGTTGGAGTTCACCTGATAGTCGCTACCGGAATAGATCACCGCGCGGATCGGGCCGTTGGAGCGGTAGCCGACCGGCGGGTATTTGCACGCGCCGACAAAGGCTTCGCATTCGGCGCGGCTGTTGATCATCGGCGCGATGATGCCTTGAGCGCCGGCGTCCAGCAGCTTCATGATCGCTGCCGGGTCGTTCCACGGCACCCGGGCCATCGGCGGCTTGTCGGTCGTGGAGATCGCCTGGAACATATGGACGGCGTCGATGTAGTCGATCAGGCCGTGCTGGCAGTCGACCGTGATGGCGTCCCAGTCCTGGTGCGCCATCAGTTCGGCCGAGAAACTGGACGGGATCGCGCACCAGCCGTTGACGATGGCCTTGCCGGCCTTCCAGGCTTCACGAACGGGATTGGGCCTCATTTGAGCACTTCCTTATTGATGACGTTGTCGGGATTGAGTTTGCCGTCGAAGCAGTCGACGACGTTCTGCGCCGCAGCGGCGCCCATGCGGTACATGCTTTCCAGCGTCACGCCGGCGGAATGCGGCGAGAAGATCACATTGTCCAGTTGGAACAAGGGTTCGTCCGGCGTCGCGGGCTCGACCACGAATGGGTCGATGCCGGCGCCGGCGATGACCTTGCGTTTCATGCAGTCGATCAGGTCGGCCTCGTCGATGATGCCGCCGCGGGCCGTGTTGACCAGGAAGGCGGTCGGCTTCATCGCTTCGATCTCCGCCTTGCCGATCAGGCCGGTGGTCTCCTCGTTCTTCGGGCAGTTGACCGAGACGAAATCCATATCGCCCAGCACCGCGCGGAAATCCTCGACCGGAGTGGCGCCACCGGTGACGATGGTATCCTGGACGATGTAAGGGTCGTGCACGAAGACCTCCATCTGCATCGCGTTCAGCATCGGCACCAACCGCCGGCCGATGCGGCCATAGCCGAGCACCAGCACCTTCTTGCCGGCCAGGTCGTAGGCGGGCAGTTCGAACCGGATGTTCCAATTGCCCTTGCGCACTTCGCGGTCGTATTCGATGGCGCGCTTCGCCAAGGCCAGCATGAAGAACAGCGAGTGTTCGGCGACCGTGATCGAATTGGCGATGCCGACCACGCTCAGCGGAATGCCTGCCGCGGTCAATGCCGGCACGTTGATCGCGTCATAGCCGACGCCGTGGCGCGAGACGATTTTCAGTCTGTCGGCTTTCTCGATAATCGCCGGCGTAAACGGCGCGACGCCCATCACGGCGGCGTCGTAATTGCCGATATGCTGCAGGATGTTGGCTTCGGAAAGTTCGGTGAAACGCTCCACCTCTATATCCGGTCGCTTGCTGAACACGGACATCAGGCCGTCGGAGAGCGGCATCTGAACCATCACGCGGTATTGGGCCATGGGCAATTTCCTGAGGTTGCAGTTTCAATTTTGGTCAATGATAGAGCACGGCCCGGGCGGGCCGGCAAGGTTGACCTTAACAAATTGCACTACGACATGCAGAGGGCTTTTCCATTCCGGCAAGGAGCCCCGCCATGCCATCGTCATCGAGCGTCCGCACCGAAACCGATAGCTTTGGCCCGTTGGAGGTGCCGTCGGACAAGCTCTGGGGCGCGCAAACCCAACGCTCGCTGATCAACTTCCCGATTGGCGCCGAAACCATGCCGGTGCCGTTGATCCGCGCCCTGGGTCTGGTCAAGCAGGCGGCGGCCCGGGTGAACAAGGCGCAAGGCAATCTGGAGCCGCGGCTCGCCGATGCCATCGAGACGGCGGCGGCAGAGGTGGCGGCGGGCGAGTGGGATGCGCACTTCCCGCTGTCGGTCTGGCAAACCGGCTCCGGCACGCAAACCAACATGAACGCCAACGAGGTCATCGCCAACCGCGCGATCCAACTGCTGGGCGGCGAGATCGGCAGCAAGTCGCCGGTGCACCCGAACGATCACGTCAACCGCAGCCAATCGTCCAACGACACTTTCCCCACCGCCATGCACATCGCGGCGGCCCGGGAAATCGGGGCGAGCCTGCTGCCGGCCTTGCAGCATTTGCATCAGGCGCTGGAGGATAAGTCCGCGGCGTTCGCCGATATCGTCAAGATCGGCCGGACCCACACGCAGGACGCAACGCCGCTGACGCTCGGCCAGGAGTTTTCCGGCTATGCGGCGCAGGTGCTGGCCGGCATCGGCAATGTCCGCCGCGCCTCGGACGGGCTGCTCGACCTCGCGCAAGGCGGCACGGCGGTCGGCACCGGGCTGAACGCCCCCACCGGCTTTGCCGAGGCGTTTGCGGAGGAGATCGCGGCGCTCACCGGGTTGCCGTTCCGCACTGCGCCGAACAAGTTCGCGGCGCTGGCCGGGCACGAGGCGCTGGTCTTCGCCCACGGCGCGCTCAGCAGCCTGGCGGCGGCGTTGTTCAAGGTCGCCAACGATATCCGCCTGCTCGCGTCCGGTCCGCGCTCCGGCCTGGGTGAATTGCAATTGCCGGAGAACGAGCCCGGCTCCTCGATCATGCCGGGCAAGGTCAACCCGACCCAGGCGGAGGCGCTAACCATGGTCGCGGCCCAGGTGATGGGCAATCAGACGACGCTCACTATGGCCGCCAGCCAGGGGCAGTTCGAGTTGAACGTGTTCAAACCGGTGATCGCCCATGCCTTTCTGCAATCGCTGCGCCTGCTGGCCGACGCGAGCCGCAGCTTCGCCGACCGCTGCGTCGCCGGGATCGAGGCGAACGAGGCGCGCATCGCCGAACTGGTCGACCGCTCGCTGATGCTGGTGACCGCTTTGGCGCCCAGCATCGGCTACGACAAGGCGACGGAAATCGCCAAGGCCGCGCACGAGAACGGGACCACTCTACGCGAAGAAGCTTTGCGCCTTGGCTATGTCGAGGCCGAAGACTTCGATCGCATCGTCGATCCGGCCAAGATGTTGGGGCCGTCGTAGTGGTTCGATCCGTTTGGACGGCGCCGGTTCAGTGCGCCTTCCGCGTCATATCTCCTGGCGCAGCGCCGCAAACAGGAAATGGCTCACCACCTCCCGCGTGAAGTCGCCTTGCGCCTACACTTGCTCCGGGTCGAGCCCGGGGGGAGTGAGGTTGGCGTAACGATCGCGTGCGCCCTTCCGGGCTCAGCCGGGCGACGCCCGGAAGGGCGGGTTCGGTACAGAGGCCCGAATGCGCTCTTCCCCTGGTTATGCCGCCTTAACGCCGCCCATCAGCATGACGTTGCCGTGCAGGTGCAACAGTTGCGCCTGCAATCCCGCCTGCGGCAGCCACTCGAAATAGTTCTGCAGGGTCGCCGGGCGGTTGTTCTGCGCCAGGTCGGCCTGATAGGCGTCGAAATCCACCGCATCGCGCATGCCGCGGCCATGCTCGCGCTCAATCCGCCGCCAGATCGCCTGTTGCAGGGGGAAGCACGCAGGCGCGGTGAGCCGCACCCGGTCGTAGATCAGGAAGGCGCCGCCGGGCTTCAACCGCGCCGCGGTCGCGCGAATGCAGGCTTGCTTTGCGGTATCGTCCAGGTCGTGGAAGACCAGCGCGGTGAAGGCCGCATCGAAGCCATTGCCGGCAACGGCGATGGCGCCAGCGTCGGAAAGGTCGGTGGGCAGCAGCGTCACTTGCCCTGACCACTCTGCCAATGCCCGTTCCGCCTCAGCCAGCGACTCCGGCTTCAGGTCAAGACCGGTCAGGTGCAGGTCGCCGCGGCGCTGCAACAGCATCCAGTCGACATAGCCGGTGCCGCAGCCCAGATCGAGTACTCGCCCCCCGTTCGGGACGATATCGGCCAGAACGGAGACCAGGATATCCAGCTGCTCGTCGCGGGTCGGGTGGCGTTGGATCGGGTCGTCCATGACGAAGGTCCTCTGAGGATGGGCGGTCGCGGCATTCGCGAATATGGGCAGAAATGCTGCGGTATGCTAATGTTATTCCCAATAGTCCGCACCCGCAGTGCGCGCCCGATGCCCAGAGGAATAGACCTATGAATGACGCCATCGACGTGATGGACGCCGGCTTCGAGAAGTACGCCATCGGCCAGCCGGTCCCCCGCAAGGAAGACCCGACCCTGGTGCGCGGTCTGGGGCGCTATACCGACGACATCAGCCTGCCGGGGCAGGCTTATGGCGTCATGGTGCGCAGCCCGATCGCTCACGGCGTCCTCCGGGCGATTGAGACCGATGACGCCAAGGCCATGCCCGGGGTGCTCGCCATCTACACCGGCGCCGACCTTGTGGCGGCAGGCCTCGAAAAAATGGGCGCCGGCATGAACTTCAAGCAGCGCGACGGCTCCGACATGCCGAAACCGACCCAGAGCGTGCTGGCCCAGGATAAGGTGCGCTATGTCGGCGATCCGGTCGCCATCGTCATCGCCGAAACCCGCAACCAGGCGAGAGATGCGGCGGAAGCGGTGTTCCTCGACATTGAGCAACTGCCGGCGGTCACCCGCGCCGCCGAGGCCGTCAAACCCGGTGCGCCGCAGCTTTGGGATGCGACGCCCGGCAATGTCGTGCTCGATTTCCACCATGGCGACGCCGAGGGGGTCGAGAAGGCGTTCAGGGAGGCCGCTCACGTAGTCTCGATGGAGATCGACAACCCCCGCGTCGTCGTCAACGCGATGGAACCGCGCTCGGCCATCGCCGAATACGATGCGGGTGAGGAGCACTACACCCTGCGTCTCGGCTGCCAGGGCGCGTTTCCGATGCGCAACAACATCGCGGGTTTGCTGGGAGTCTCTCAGGACAAAGTGCGGGTCCTGGTCGGCAATGTCGGCGGCAGCTTCGGCATGAAGTCTGCACCGTACCCGGAATATTTGGCGTTGCTGCACGCCGCCAAGACCTTGGGGCGCCCGGTGAAGTGGACCGACGAGCGCTCCGAAAGCTTTCTCAGCGACAGCCATGGCCGCTCGCACGAGATGAAGCAGGCGCTGGCCTTCGACAAGGATGGCCGCATCACGGCACTGCGGGTCGAAGGTTATGGCAATATCGGCGCGAACCTCTCCAATGGCACGGTGATGCAGCCGACGGGCAACGTGGTGAAGAACACCATCAGCGTCTACGCAACGCCGCTGCAGGAGGTAAGCTCCAAGGCGGTGTTCACCAACGCCACCCCCGTCGGCCCCTACCGCGGCGCGGGCAGGCCGGAGAGCAACTATTATATCGAGCGGCTGCTGGATACCGCCGCGCACGAGATGGGCATCGACCGCATCGAAATCCGCAAGCGCAACCACATCCAGCCTAACCAGTTCCCCTACAAAACGCCCGCCGGTACCACCTACGACAGCGGCGATTTCACCGGCGTGCTGGAGAAAGCCGTCGAGGCGTCGGACTATCATGGCTTCGAAGCGCGGCGGCAGGAAAGCCTGAAAAAGGGCCTGCTCCGCGGCCTCGGCATTGGCCAGTATCTGGAAGTCACCGGCCCGCCGGCAAAGGAGATGGGCGGCATTCGGTTCGAGGATGACGGCAGCGTCACCCTGATCACCGGCACGCTCGACTATGGCCAGGGCCACGCGACGCCATTCGCCCAGGTGCTGTCGGCCCGCCTCGGCATTCCGTTCGACAAGATCAACCTGTTGCAGGGCGACTCCGACGAGCTGATTGCCGGCGGCGGCACCGGCGGCTCCAAGTCGATGATGGCGAGCGGCCAGGCGATCTTCGAAGCCAGCGAGGTGGTAAAGGACCAAGGGGCCAAAATCGCAGCGCACCTGCTGGAAGCGTCTGCCGCCGATATCGAATTCCATGTCGGCCCGAACGGCGGTGCGTTCGAGATCGTCGGCACCGACCGCCGCATCGGCATCATGGAATTGGCGGAGCAAATCCGCAGCGGCGTAGACCTGCCGTCGGACGTGCCGCAAACCCTTTCCGTCGCCCACATCGCCGAGGGCCCGCCCTTCTCTTACCCCAACGGCTGCCACGTGGCGGAGATCGAGGTCGATCCGGAAACCGGCGTCGCCCAGGTGGTGAAATACACCATGGTCAACGACTTCGGCGTCGTCATCAATCCGCTGATGGTGGAGGGTCAGGCGCATGGCGGCGTCGCGCAGGGCCTGGGCCAGGCGCTGCTGGAGCGTGTCGTCTATGACGAGGATGGCCAACCGCAGACCGGCTCCTACATGGATTACGCCCTGCCGCGCGCCACTGACATGCCGCCGATGGCAACCGACTATCACAGCGTGCCGGCCAAGACCAACCTGCTGGGTGTCAAGGGTTGCGGCGAGGCCGGGTGCGCCGGTGCGATGCCGGCGGTGATGAACGCTCTGGTGGATGCGCTGCGGCGCGACTACGGCATCACGCATATCGACATGCCGGCGACGCCACTGCGGATATGGGAGGCGATCCAAACTGCCACTGCCTCGAAAGCGGCTTAAACGCGATGCCAAACGCGGCAGCGGAGCGACAGTTCGTCCTGCTAGGCGAGCGGCGCTATGCCGTCCGTCGGGACTGGGCGCAATGGCCGGCGGATGTTAGGCGGGGTTTTCTCAGCCAGGTCGCGGTCGGCTCGGATGGCCGCGTCTATGCCTTGCAGCGCGGCGCAACACCGGTCGTCGTGTTCAACGCCGATGGCAGCTTTGCCGAAGCCTGGGGCGACGATCTGGTCGCCGACGGCCATGGTATCTGGGCGAGCGACGGTGGCCGCCTGTTCATCATCGACCGCGACGCGCACGAGGTCATCGTCACGGACCTATCGGGCAAGCCGCTGCTACGGCTGGGCAAGCGTCACCATCCGGCGAACGGCATGCCCTTTAACCATCCGACCCACGCATCGCAAGCGCCGGATGGGCAGATTTACGTGTCGGATGGCTATGGCGGCGTGCACGTCCACCGCTTCTCCGCCGCCGGCGAGCATCTGGCGACTTGGGGCAGCGTCGGCACAGCGACCGGCGCATTCTCCACTCCGCATGCCACATGGGTCACGGAAACCACGGTTTTGGTGGCCGACCGCGAGAACAACCGCGTGCAGATGTTCGACCGCGATGGCCATTATCTCGACCATTGGGGCGGGCTCTATCACCCGATGGCGATTTATCGGGATGCCGACGGCTTCGTCTATGTCAGCGACCAGGTGCCGCGTATCGTCAAATACGGCCCGGACGGCCATATTGTCGGCCAATGCCGCGGCGCCATCAATGGCGCTCATGGCCTGTTCGGCGACGCCGCCGGCAACCTCTACCTGGCCGAGCTTCCTCCCGCCAGTCTGACCAAGCTGGACCGGATCTAGCGACTCTCCCAAAAAAAGAGGCGATGAAGCGTGGCGAAGCGCTAGGCGGCTTCGCTTTCCTCTTCGACTGAACCCATGGCAATCGCCTCGACGAATGCGTCGGCAAACTCGTTCAGCGCCTCGCCGCCGGCGCTGGAGAAGACCGCGCCATCGACGACAACGGCTTCCTCGCCTTTCCAGATGGCGCCGGCCTTGCTGACCTCTTCTTCAACGACCGGATTGCCGGTCACGGTCAGGCCAGCCGCGCATTCCGCAGCGACCAGCAATATAGCGCCGCGGCCCAGCACGCCGACCGGCTTGCCCGAATCGACCATGCCTTTGACGATGCGCTTGGCGTGAGCGTTCATGCCCAGCGATTGCAGGCTGCGCTCGCCGCCCGGAATAAGCAAAGCGTCGTACTGGCTCGGCAAAACCTTGTTCAGACCGCTGTCCACGAAGAAGTTGTGGCCCCACGAGTCCTCGTGCCAGCCGTTGACGACGCCGACCTCGTTGGAGATGATCGCGGACGCCGCACCCTGCTGCGTCAGGGTTTTCTGCACCTCGGTCATGTGGGTTTCCTGAAACCCGTTGGCCACGATGATCGCGACTTTCTTGCCGCTCAGGCGCTTTTCCTGCTGCATACGGTATCTCCTTTTCGATCGGTCTATAGTGCCACCCGCCAGAGCTATTAATCGACCGGCACAGCGCGTCGAGGCTTTATAGCCACCGCGCGTGCTCGGCAAGCCCTGGTGCGGGGAACACAGTGTTTCGGAACGCGTTGTTGCCGGAAGCTGCCCAAACAGGGGGCAACCGTCCTGCTAATCGTTCCGTTGAGGATAGGTGCAATTTAAGCCCGCGGCCCGCAGTATGCAAGCTGCGCGGGCCGTATCGGCTCGGTTTTGCGGCAAGTTGTCCGCCGTTTAGGTCTTTTGGACCATACCCCGCAATCGCAGGCGCAGTGCATTTAATTTAATGAACCCTTCCGCGTCCTGCTGGTCATAGACTGTGTCGGCCTCAAAGGTCGCAAACTCCGGATTGTACAGCGAGTTTGGCGACTTGCGGCCAACGGTGCGGACATGGCCCTTGAACAGCTTTACGCGAGCCGTGCCGCGCACCTGTTTCTGGCTTTGATCGATGGCGGCCTGCAGCATCTCCCGCTCCGGCGAAAACCAGAAGCCGTTGTAGAGCAGTTCCGCATAGCGCGGCATCAACTCGTCCTTCAGGTGCATGGCGCCCCGATCCAGACAGAGCGATTCGACCGCGCGCCGCGCCTCGATCAGGATGGTGCCGCCCGGCGTTTCGTAGACGCCGCGCGACTTCATGCCGACATAACGGTTTTCGACCAGGTCGAGACGGCCGATGCCGTGAGCGCCGCCCAGTTCGTTCAGCTTGGCCAGCAGGCTCGCCGGCGACATACCGACGCCGTCGATGGCGACCGGATCGCCGTGTTCGAAGTCGATTTCCACATATTGCGGCGTGTCGGGCGCTTTCTCCGGCGCGACCGAGCGGGTATACATGTCCTCGTCCGCCTCGATCCAGGGGT
>CAXBDI010000025.1:0-41052 GCA_963974445.1 uncultured Alphaproteobacteria bacterium | reverse complement strand
CCGACATCCCGCCGCTGCCGCACACGGTTTCCGATGCGCCGTTCGACCCCTATTCCGTAGAGGCGGTAACGCCGGAGCAGGAGAAATACTTCCTCGCCACGCAATGGCAGTTGATGTGGTGGAAGTTGAAGCGCCATCGGCTCGCAGTCTGGTCCGGCATCTTCCTGATCGTCATGTACGCCTCCATTCTGGTGAGCGAGATACTGGCGCCGTACGCCCTGCAATCCCGTAACACCGACTATCTGTATCACCCACCGCAGTCGATGCATTTATTCCACGAAGGCAGATTCGTCGGGCCATTCGTCTATAAGAGCATTGGACAATTCGACCTGAAGGATTTTCAGTGGAAGTATTCGGAAGACAAAAGCACGCCTCAACCCATCCGGTTTTTCTGCCAGGGCGATACCTACCAATATTTTGGTTTGATCGAAGGCCGTTTCCACCTGGTCTGCCCGCCCAAAGACGGGCAATTATTCCTGTTGGGTACGGATCGGCTGGGTAGAGATGTGCTGTCCCGCATGATTTACGGCGCGCGGATATCGCTGACCGTTGGCCTGTTCGGCATTACGATTTCCTTTATCATCGGGCTCGTCGTCGGGGGCCTCGCCGGCTACTATGGCGGTTGGGTCGATAGCGCCAGCCAGCGAGCGATCGAGGTGGTGCGCTCTTTCCCGGAACTGCCGTTGTGGATGGCGTTGTCGGCGGCGTTGCCGGTGACGTGGAGCCCGATCCTGGTCTATTTCGGCATCACGATCATTCTGGGCCTGCTCGATTGGACCGGGTTGGCCAGAGCCGTCCGGTCGAAACTGTTGGCCTTACGGGAGGAAGACTTCACCACCGCGGCAGTCCTGATGGGTGCAAAACCGTCCCGCGTCATCGGGCGGCACCTGATTCCGAATTTCATGAGCCACCTGATAGCGTCTGCCACGCTTTCGATCCCCAGCATGATTCTGGGTGAAACCGCGTTGAGCTTTCTCGGCCTCGGCCTGCGCCCGCCAATCACCAGTTGGGGGGTGCTGCTGGTCGAGGCACAGAACATCAACGTTGTCGCACTCTACCCCTGGCTGATGCTGCCGGTGGTGCCGGTGATTCTAACGATTCTGGCGTTTAACTTCCTTGGCGACGGATTGCGCGACGCGGCGGATCCGTATAAAAATTCCTGATTTCATAAAGTTACGGAAGTAGGCTGATTGATATCAATTGCAATTCACCCTGCAAACGACTAATTTTCGGTCCGAAATTCGGCGGACCAATCCACCATCCCATAAACCCTCTGCCAATGTGGCGTAGGAGATAAGACAATGCGGTTTATTCTGGTTCTTGCTTTGAGCGTTCTCTTGGCAGCGTGCAGCACCAGCGATCAATCCGGCGCAGGCACAACAGGCGCCAGCACATCAGGCGCCGGAGCGGATGTTACCCAGGCTCCGCGTGGGCCGGCGCCCGGGACACAGGCGCATCTGAACCAGACCATCGGCGACCGCGTGTTCTTCGACACCGACCGCCACAATCTAGATGGCGAGGCCCAGCAGACCGTTCAGGCGTGGGCGCAGTGGCTGCGCGAAAATCCGAACGTTTCGGTCCTGATTGAGGGTCATGCCGATGAGCGCGGCACCCGCGACTACAACCTCGCACTCGGCGCGCGGCGGTCGTTTGAAGTGAAATCGGCGCTGCAGGCGATGGGCATTAACGGCAGCCGTATCGAGACCACGACCTTTGGCAAAGAGCGGCCGGCCGTCGTCGGCTCGAACCCCGCAGCCTGGGCCCAGAACCGTCGCGCCGTGATGGTCGTCCAGGGCTAGTCCTAAGCGATGCGGCTCTGGCGGGCTCTTCTCAGCGCACTGGTCGTTACGCTGCCAGCGGCAACGAACGCCGCGGCAGCGTCCGGCGATACCGTGCGAGACGCGCTGCTCCGCGGCGAATTCGATGCGGCGGCTCAGGCATCGTCGGCCGCGGACGGGCCTGCCGCTGGCGGCGGCGAAGCCGACTATTATCGCGGACTGGCGTTGTTTGCGTTGCGGGATTATCCGGCAGCCGTCGCCTCTTTGGTCGGCGTTGCCGAGCGGAATGGCGAAAGGCCCATCGGCTTGCGGGCCGCCGTGGTCGCGACGGTGGCTTTATCCCGCAATGGTGACCGGGACAATGCCTGCCGGTACGCCGGCATCGTCCTGCCGTTGACCGACACCATGGCGCCAATCTGGCGCGCATGGGTGGAGGAGGCGCAGCGCTCTAGCGGCTGCGAGTAGCGGTGCGGCTGGCCGTCGCCGTCTCGGGGGGCGCCGACAGTATCGCGCTGCTGCTGCATGCTGCCGGGACTTTGCCTGTCGCCGACATTCTCGCGCTCTCCGTAGACCATGGGACGCGCGCGGCTGCTGCGGCGAGCGAACGGGTGCACGCGGCAGGGGTCGCCGGGCGGCTAGGGATCGCCTTCCAGACCATTCAAACCATGCCAAAGGGGCAGGGCCATGCGCACTGGCGCGAGGCGCGCCTCGACGGTCTCCTCGGCTATTGCCGTGACGCTGGCATCCGGCGGCTCTGGCTAGGCCATCATGCCGACGACGCCGTCGAGACTTCGGCGATCCGCAGCCTCGCGTCCGGCCGTCTCGCGGGGCTGGCGGGCATCGCCTCGCATCGGACCGTCGGCGACGTCGTGATAGAGCGACCATTGCTGCGCTATTCCGCCCGGGAATTGCGGCGTCGGCTGATGACGCTCGGATTTGGCTGGACCGAGGACCCGTCCAATCGGTCGCTGGCCTACAAGCGGTCGGTGGTGCGGCGCTGTCTGGTTGCGACACCGTCACAGCGCGCCCAGAACCTGGCGCGTGTCCGGCGCGCTGGACAATGGCGGATTGCACACGAACGTCTGATCGCTAAGGTCTGGCCGCTGACCGCGACACCGCTGCCGATTGGCGCTGTCGTGCTGGATAGCAAGGCGCTGGCCAGCCTGCCCGCCACCCTCTCCGCCAAAGTGCTGGAGCGCGCTGCCAACGCAGTCGCTGGCCATCCCACCCGCCTGCGCCATGCCGATTACGCGAGGGCGCTTGGCACCGGTCCGCCCTTCAACCTCGGCGGAGTCGTTCTGGTCGAACACGGCGATGACTGGTGGGTCGCACGCAATCCCGATGCCATCGGCGCGGCGCTCCCTCTAGAGAGCCCGCTCATCTGGGACCGGCGCTTCCACCTGAAGCTTCATAAGACCCCACCACCGGATAATTGGACGGTGACGGCGGTCGGGGATCACCGGATCGGCGCCATGAGCCGGCTGGGCCCCGAAGCGGCATTGGCGTCGCTGCCGGCCATCGCCCGCGACGGCGCTGTCGTCGCAATCCCCTCACTCAGCATTTGGCGCGGAGAGACCGGCCCATTCTGGGCCGCAAACCTCACCTGCCGATGGGCGCATTCGGCGGAGCAACCGATTTTTCAGCTTGTGCGCTAGCGTTGGCATCTTATCTCTTTTCTTGCTACCGTGTAGGTTCTGCTCCATGCACCCGACCTGCCGTTGTGGAGAGGTCAATTTGGGAAACCCGATGCGCAATATCGTTGTTTGGCTAGTCATTTTCGTCTTACTGGTGGCGCTATTCAATGCGTTTCAAGGATCGGTAGGGTCGTCAAAGAAAAATCAGATAGCCTATTCCGATTTGATATCCGATATACGCAATAATAATGTGCGCGATATCGAAATTAGCGGGTACGATGTTACCGGCCGCTTCACGGATGGTCGGGAATTCTATACGTACGTTCCGGAAGCGACGGATTTATTGGCGGAAGCCAAAAATAGCGACGCGCGCGTAACTGCGGTACCGCCGGAAGATAACACCCTCCTGAGCATCCTGGTCTCGTGGTTCCCGATGCTGCTGCTGATCGGCGTCTGGATATTCTTCATGCGCCAGATGCAATCGGGCGGCGGGCGCGCGATGGGCTTTGGCAAGTCCAAGGCGAAACTGCTGACCGAGAAACAGGGTCGGGTGACCTTCGAAGACGTTGCCGGCATCGACGAGGCCAAGACCGAGCTGGAGGAGGTTGTCGAGTTCCTGCGCGACCCGCAGAAATTCCAACGCCTCGGCGGCAAAATCCCCAAAGGCGTGCTGCTGATCGGTCCGCCAGGCACCGGTAAGACGTTGCTGGCCCGCGCCATCGCCGGCGAGGCCAACGTACCGTTCTTCACGATCTCCGGCTCCGATTTCGTCGAGATGTTCGTCGGCGTCGGCGCGTCCCGGGTGCGCGATATGTTCGAACAGGGCAAGAAGAACGCGCCCTGCATTATCTTTATCGACGAGATCGATGCGGTTGGCCGCCATCGCGGCGCCGGCCTCGGCGGCGGCAATGACGAGCGCGAGCAGACCCTGAACCAGCTGCTGGTGGAGATGGATGGCTTCGAGGCGAACGAGGGCGTGATCCTGATCGCCGCGACCAACCGGCCGGACGTGCTGGATCCCGCACTGCTGCGCCCCGGCCGCTTTGACCGTCAGGTGGTCGTGCCGAACCCGGATGTGATCGGGCGCGAGAAAATCCTGAAAGTCCACATGCGCAACGTGCCGACCTCGCCGGACGTCGAGGCGAAAACCATTGCCCGCGGCACGCCGGGCTTCTCCGGCGCCGATCTGGCGAACATCGTTAACGAGGCCGCCCTGCTCGCCGCCCGCCGTAATCATCAATCCGTCTCCATGCGCGATTTCGAGGACGCCAAGGACAAAGTGATGATGGGCGCGGAGCGTCGCTCGATGGTTATGGCCGAGCACGAGCGGGCGCTTACCGCCTATCACGAGGCCGGCCACGCCATCGTCATGCTGAAGGCCAAGGGCCACGACCCGCTGCACAAAGTCACGATTATCCCCCGCGGCCGCGCGCTGGGCGTCACCATGTTCCTGCCGGAGCGCGACGCCTACTCCAAGTCGATGACCGAGCTGAAATCGCTGATCGCCAGCCTGTTCGGCGGACGGCTGGCGGAGGAACTGGTGTTCGGCAAGGACTTCATCACCACCGGCGCCTCCGACGATATCAAGAAGGCCACCGGTCTTGCCCGCCGGATGGTGACCGAGTTCGGCTATTCCGAAAAACTCGGCCCGTTGCGCTATGCCGACAATGAGGAAGAGGTGTTCCTCGGCCACTCAGTTGCTCAGCGCAAGAATGTGTCGGATGCGACAGCGGCGCTGATCGACGAGGAAACCCGCAGTTTCGTCGAAGAAGGTGAAGCTGCCGCACGTGCCATCCTGGTGGACCACATGGATGGCCTACACCGCTTGGCGGTCGGACTGATGGAGTACGAGACCCTGAACCGCGACAATGTCGAAGCGTTGATGCGCGGCGACACCATCAACATCCAACGGCCGGTCGATCCGCCGCCGGCGGCATCGGACACGCCGACGGATCACGGCGGCCGCTCGACCTTTCCGGCAACCAAGCCTCGCCCTGCCGAAGCGTGATCGGCGGCACGGCCACAGGCCAGCCGTTTTACCTTGAGCCTCACGACCTGCTGCCCGGCGAGCGCGCCGAGCGATTTTCAGGGGTGCCGGCACTGGGAGGTTCGGCGGTCGCCCTAAGTGTCGTTGTCTGGCAACCAGGCACGCCCGAGCCGCGGACCATTCTGCCGGCAGGCGAGTTGGCGGAGTGGAGAGAACGGCTCTGCCCGGCGGCACGGGGCAGGGCCGAAGCTATGCTCGATGCTTGGGCTATCGTACCGCAGTTTCCCGGTATCCCGCGAGCCGCCGACCAGCGCCCGGCATTGATGGGCGTCGTCAACATCACACCCGACAGTTTCTATGCGGAGTCGCGCCGGCCTGGCCTGGATGCGGCGATCGCGCTCGGCGCCCGCATGGCCCAAGAGGGCGCGGCGATCCTCGACGTCGGCAGCCAATCCACCCGGCCCGGCAGTGCGGCAATAGCCGAAGCCCGCGAGTGCGCTGCGTCTTTGCCGGTGATCGAGGCGCTGGCCAGGACGGGAGCTACGGTCTCCATAGACACTGTCCGGCCGTCAGTTGCAGCGGCGGCCGTGCAGGCGGGGGCTAAGATCGTCAACGACGTCTCCGGCCTGATGCCGGGTCATGCCATCGGCGAGCGGGCCGGACTGGTGATCGGCCATATGCGCGGCAATCCGGCGACGATGCAGCGCTCGCCGCGGTCTGCGCGCGGCATCTTCTCGCTCTACGACTGGTTGGAGGCGCGGATTGCCGGCCTTGTCGGCGAAGGCATCCCCAAGCACCGCATTGCGGTCGATCCGGGCTTCGGTTTCGGCAAGGCCGTTAACCACAATCAAGCAATGATCCGGCATCTTCCCCTGTTTACAGGCTTGGGGGTGGCGATCGTCATCGGCATGTCGCGTAAAGGATCGCTCGGCTACGTAGCCGGTGCAGGCCAGGCAGCCGACCGGTTGCCGGCCTCCCTCGCCGCGGCGCTGACCGCTGCGCAAGCGGGCGCAGCGGTCTTGCGTGTCCATGATGTCGCCGCAACGCGGCAAGCCCTGCAAATTGCCAGATTCTTCCGCTAGGGTCGCATTACAGCTTCAAACGGGACGGCTACGAGACTGATGGCAGAGCGACTTTTCGGCACGGACGGCATCCGCGGTACCGCCAACCGGCACCCAATGACCGCCCATGTCGCGGCTAACGTCGCCATGGCGACCGCCGCCGAATTCCTGGCGCGCAACCGCGATGCACACCGGCAGGTGGTCATCGGCAAGGATACCCGCCTCTCCGGCTATCTGCTGGAATCGGCCATGGAGGCGGGGTTCCTTTCGATGGGGCTGGACGTGGTCCTGACCGGGCCGCTGCCGACGCCGGCGGTCGCCAATATGACCCGCTCGCTCCGCGCCGGGCTGGGCGTGGTGATCTCCGCTTCTCACAATGCCTATCAGGACAATGGCATCAAGATTTTTGGAGCCGACGGCTACAAGCTGCCCGACGAATGGGAACGGGCGATAGAGGAACGGGTCGCCGGCAGCGACTGGCACCTGCCCACCGTCGATGGCATCGGCCGGGCCACGCGGATGGAGGATGCCACCGGCCGCTACATCGAAATCGTCAAGCATACTTTGCCCCGCGGCTTGCGTTTGGACGGGCTGAAGGTCGTGATCGACGCGGCGAACGGCGCAGGCTACCGGGCTGCGCCGCAAGCTCTGTTCGAGTTGGGTGCGACGGTCACACAAATCGCCTGCACGCCGAACGGTACCAACATCAACGCCGACTGCGGCGCTACGAACCCGCAGGCTCTCGCCCGGAAGGTGGTGGAGATCGGTGCCGATATCGGCATCGCGCTCGACGGCGATGCGGACCGGGTGCAACTGGTCGATGCCAAAGGTACGATCATCGACGGCGACCAGGTCATGGCGCTGATCGCCGGCCGCTGGTGTGCGCAGCAGAAGCTGGCCGGCAACGGCGTCGTGGCGACGGTGATGTCCAACATGGGGCTGGAGCGGCATTTGGACGGCCTCGGCCTGATCCTGGTGCGCACGCCCGTAGGCGACCGGCATGTGGTCGAGCGGATGCGGGCCGAGCGCTACAACCTGGGCGGCGAACAATCCGGCCACATCGTGCTCAGCGACTTCAGCACCACCGGCGACGGCCTGATCGCGGCCTTGCAGGTGCTGGCGGTGCTGGTCGAGAGCGGCAGGCCGTCGGACGAATTGCTATCCGTGTTCGAGCCCTTGCCGCAATTGCTGAAAAACGTGCGGTATGCGAACGGCAACCCAATGGAGAACGACCGCGTCAAGGGCGCGATTCGCGATGCGGAGAAGCGATTGGACGGCATGGGCCGGGTGCTGGTGCGCCTCTCCGGCACCGAACCGCTGGTCCGGGTAATGGCGGAGGGCGACCGCGAAGACGAGGTCGAAGCGGTGGTCGATGAGCTGTGCGCACTGATCGAGCAAGTATCCGCATGAGCAGGCCGCCCCGGGTCCTGATCGTCGCCGGCTCCGATTCCGGGGGCGGCGCCGGTATTCAGGCCGATATCAAGACGCTCTCGGCAATGCGCGCCTACGCGATGACGGCGGTCACCGCGATTACCGTCCAGAACACGCTGGGCGTCACAGACGTGCATCCGATCCCGCCGGCGGTTGTCGCAGCCCAGATGCGGGCCTGCCTGGACGACATCGGCGCCGACGCGATCAAATTGGGCATGCTGCACTCGGCAGCGTTGATCGAGGCGGTAGCAGGCGTCTTGGCCGATTATCCCGATATTCCCGTCGTCGCCGATCCGGTGATGGTCGCCAAAGGCGGCGCCGCTTTGCTGCAATCGGAGGCCGTGACCGCGCTCAGCGACATGATCCTGCCAAAAGCCTTCGTGATAACGCCCAATACTGAAG
The DNA here is from genome assembly GCA_963974445.1 of uncultured Alphaproteobacteria bacterium. Classification (GTDB taxonomy): domain Bacteria; phylum Pseudomonadota; class Alphaproteobacteria; order Bin95; family Bin95; genus JACKII01. The sequence continues at coordinate 32,759 of CAXBDI010000025.1, read as the reverse complement.
AAGCCGAAGTCCTGCTCGGCTCGGAAATCGGCGATGAAGCCGCTATGGCCGCCGCGGCGGACCGATTAGCGTCGCAATACAAGACAGCCGTCCTTTTGAAAGGCGGGCACCTGAGCGGGGCAGGCGTGCTAAACCTGCTGCTGGAGACGGGCAAGCCGCCGGCGCGCTTCGTCTCGCCCAGGCTGGACACGCCCCACACCCACGGCACCGGCTGCACGCTGGCGTCGGCCATCGCCGCCGGCATTGCTTCGGGCCTCAGTCTGGCGGATGCGGTGCAACATGCCTGCCGGTTTGTGCACGCCGCCATCGCCAATGCGCCGGGCTTCGGCGCCGGGCATGGGCCCATCGACCACCTGCAAACCGGATTTCGGCTGGAATTGGACCCATAGATCGGCGATAACAGCGCGACCCTCCCGGCACCTGCCGCGCTTGGGCCTGGCGCTCTGGCGACACGCTTATACCGCGGCATCCCGTCAATAACCGAATGGTGCTCTATTTCAGTTTTTCGTGCCTTCCCGAATTCGCAGACCGATGAGTGCCGATGACAGCGCCGCTCAAGGCTGAATGGTCGACAGACGGCGGCAAGCGCACGCTTGTGCTATCCGGGACCTGGACGACGGAAGCTCTCGATTTGGTGGGGTGGTCGCGGGTCGTCCCGGCGGATATCGTCGGCCAGGATGTCCGCGTCGATTTTCAGCAAATCGATAGCCTCGACAGCAATGCCGCGCTGGTGCTGCACCGCTGGGTCGGCCATATCCGGGATGCCGCCAAATCGGTTGAGTTGCATGCCGCGCCGGATTTCTACGAGCGCATCGCCGAAGCTTATGCCGGCGGGTCATCGGCCGAAATGGTGCCGCCGGCCCGCCAATGGGGCGACGGCCTCGCCAGAATCGGCCAGCGCACGATAGAAGCGATCCGCAGCGCCGTCGATCTGGTAGCCTTCCTTGGGGAGGTCACGGTTAGGCTGGCCCACGCCTTGCTTCGGCCGCGCGAGTTGCGCCTGAAATCGATGGTCTATCATATGCAGGCCACGGGCGTCGCAGCGCTGCCGATCGTGGGGTTGCTGAGTTTTCTGCTGGGCGTCGTCACTGCCTACCAGGGTGCGGATCAGCTGGCACGGTTCGGCGCCCAGATTTTTACGGTCAACGTGGTCGGCATCGGTGTGCTGCGCGAGATGGGCGCGCTGATCACCGCCATCGTCGTCGCCGGGCGCTCCGCCAGCGCCTTCGCCGCTCAAATCGGTACCATGAAGATCAACGAGGAACTCGACGCGATGCGGGTCATCGGCCTGGACCCGGTGATGGTGCTGGTGATCCCGCGGGCGCTGGCGTTGTTCCTGATGTTCCCGCTGATGGTCGTCTTCGCCGACGCCGCAGGCATTCTGGGCGGCGCTATCATGGCGACATTCTCGCTCGACATATCTATCGGCCAATTTGCCCGCCAATTGCAGGCCGAAGTGCCGCTCTACCACTTCTGGGTCGGCTTGGCGAAGGCGCCGTTGTTTGCGATGGCGATTGCCGCCATCGGTTGCCAGCAAGGGCTGCTGGTCGGCCAGGATGCGGCGTCAGTCGGCGTGCGCACGACGACAGCGGTGGTCCAGGCAATCTTTTTCGTGATAATAATCGATGCTGCGATGTCGATCTTCTTCTCGGTTTTGGGAGTGTAAGGCGCAATGGCGTTGATCGAGGACATCTTCGATTCGCCGATACCGGACCTGACGCCGGCAGTGCGGGTGCGCGGACTGCGAACACAATTCGGCAACCAAGTGATTCACGACGACCTCGACCTCACCGTCTACAAGGGCGAGGTATTCGGCCTGGTAGGCGGCTCCGGTTCCGGCAAGTCGGTTCTGGTTCGCACGATCATCGGATTGCTGAAGCCAGCCGCCGGGCAGATCGAGGTATTCGGACAAGATACCCAGGCCAGTGGCGACGCCATGCATGAGTTGCGGCGGCAATGGGGCATCATGTTCCAGGGCGGCGCGCTTTTCAGTTCGCTGACTGTGGCGGAGAATATCGACGTGCCATTGAAGGAACACACCAAGCTGCGGCCGGTCGACCGGCGGGAGATCATCGCGTTAAAGCTGAAGCTTGCCGGGCTCGACATATCCGCTGGCGCGAAGTACCCGGCGGAACTTTCGGGCGGCATGCGCAAGCGGGCCGGGCTGGCGCGCGCCCTGGCGCTCGACCCGCGCCTTGTGTTTCTGGACGAGCCTACCGCCGGCCTCGATCCTATAGGCGCCGCGCAGTTCGATGATTTGGTGCTGGACTTGCAAGCGGCTTTAGGCTTGACCGTGGTGATGATCACCCACGACCTTGACAGCCTATACACCGCTTGCAACCGCATTGGCGTGATCTTGAACAAGCAGTTGATCGCCGGCACCATCCCTGAAATCAGCGCTCGGCCCGACCCATGGATCCGCGAGTATTTCAACGGTCCGCGCGGCCGCGCCGCCGCCTTTGCGGGAGCCGCCTGATGGAAACGCGTGCAGGCTATATTGCCGTCGGCGCCGCGGTGCTGCTGCTGTTTGCAGGCGGCGTCGGATTTGTGCTGTGGATGGCAAAATACGACAGCGACGCAACGTTTCAACGCTATTGGGTGGACTTCAAGGGCTCGGTCACCGGGCTGAAGGTCGGCAGCACAGTGTCCTATCGTGGCATTACGGTCGGGGAGGTCACCGACCTGCGCATCGACCCGGACGATGTCGAGCAGGTACGGGCAACGATTGAGGTTCTGGGCAGCACTCCAGTCAAGACCAGCACCGTTGCCAGCCTGGAGCTGCAAGGGCTGACCGGCGGTTCGATGATTCTGCTTTCCGGTGGCACGAACGACGACCCGCCGCTGACCGCCGAGGGCGACGCGAAATATCCGGTCATCCCCGCGACCAAGTCTCAGTTGGAGAAGCTGTTTGCCGGCGCGCCAGCCCTGGTCGAGCAGGTCGATCTGCTGGTTCGGCAAATGACGCTGGTGCTGAACACCGAAAACCGCGAAGCCTTTACCAAGATAATGCGGAACCTGGCGAGCCTGTCTGATGAAGCCGCCACCAGCGGTCCGATTGTGCGCGATCTGCTCGCCAACGCCAACAACACCGTCGCCCGTATCGACCGGATTACCGCCGCGTCGGAGGACGACCTGGCCGACGCCTTGTCTGCTACGGCCAGAACCATGCGATCCGCTGAAGGCACTTTGGCGGAGGCCGAGAAGGCCTTTGCAGACCTGAGCAAGACCGCCGCCAATATTGGCGCCGCGGCGAGTTCCATCACCGCGTTGGTCGACGACAACCGGCGACCGCTGCGCGACTTTACGCATGTCACACTGTACGATGTAAACGCGTTTATCGCAGAACTTCGCGAGCTAACGATCACCATGCGACGCGTCGCCAACGAACTTGGCCGCGACCCCGCCGGCTTTATATTTGGGAATCAGCAAAAGGGCTATGAAACGCGATAACCCCCTCCTCGGCCGCCGTTCTCTGTTGCTGGCAGGCGCTTCAGCGCTGGCATTGAGTGCGTGCCAGTCGCTCATTCCCGGCCAGGGGCCGCCGCCCCGGCTGTTTCGCCTGACCCCGAAAAGCGCCTATGAGGGCGCGCCGACGGTGGATTGGCAGTTGGTGGTCGAACCGCCGACGGCGCAGGCCAGCATCGATTCGCCACGCATCGGTTTGATGCTCACGCCGCTGCGCTTCGACTATTATGCACAGGCCAACTGGGTCGACCGAGCCCCGCTGATGGTCCAATCGCTGATCGTCGAATCTTTCGACAACAGCAAGGCCATTGTTGGGGTCGGGCGTGAGGCGATCGGCCTGCGGCCCGACTACATTCTGAAGAGCGAACTCCGCGAATTCCAGGCGGAAGTGGAAGGCGGCAATCATGTTGTCCACGTCGCGCTCAACGTTAAACTGGTGCAGATGCCGGAGCGGCGGATCGTCGCCTCAACTGAGTTCGAGCACCAGCTGCCCGCCTCGCCGAACGATTTGGAATCGGTCATTCTGGCCTTTGATGAGGCCCTCGGCAAAGTGCTGAAACGGGTGGTTCTCTGGACCCTCGAAGCGGGTGAAAAAGCCGAAGCGCAGCGGGGCGGCGCGTTGGCGCGCCCGACAACCGCCACCCGTCAGCCTCGCCTCTCCCACCCAGCGCCAGACCCCCAGCCGCGCGCGCCCCGGCTGAAACGCCCGGGCAGCGGTTAGGGTTGAAGACGCCAGCCCAACGGGCGGCGCCCTAGCAGGCAAACTCTCGCAAGATCGGCATCAGGTCGAACGCGTCCTTTGGCAAATGCTGCCAGTCGATACCCGTCGGCGCAGGCAGTGGGTTTGCGATATCGATCAACCGGGTCGGCGTTGCGATCAACGACAAAGGCTGGTCGTGCGGCGCAATCGGGAAATCCTCCACCACCTGCACATCGTGTACCGTCGTTGCGACCGCCGCCGGCGCGTGACCCAATTCGCGCAGGATCGCAAACTCCAGATCGCTGTAACCGGCGCCTTTGCCGGCACGCTTGCCAGCCGGTGTCACCGCCACGCAACCGGTCACGATGGCGTCGAACGGCGGCAGGTCCTTCAATTCGACCGGCGTGGCGAAGCGCGGCCAGGCGGCGCGCGCCGCCGCTTGCCACGCCAATTCCGCCGGGATCGACGCCGGGTCCAATACCATGAAACCGCCGGCCAGCCGCGGCGTCGGCACATAGACGCGAATGCCGCGGCGCAGCGCCTCCGCCCGGACATGCCGTTGCGGGCTGTCCGGATTGACCTTGATGCATTGCGCGGTAGCGAGCAGTGGTGCTTCGAATAGCTTCGCCGCGGCGAGTTTGGCATCGCGGAAGTTGGGAATCCTGCCGCGCGGCGGAAAAGGATAGGCTGCCAACCCTTCGGTTTCCAGCCGCTGCCAGACATAGTCACGGGCGCTGGATTTATCGTCAAAGCGCATGGCGCGGCCTCTCTACCGACGGCGGATCGGAGAATATCTGTGCAGACTTCGGGGACCGTTGACAAGGTGCGGGCAGCAGACTAACTACACGCCCCTACCCGCACGCGACGGTGTTCCTGCTCTGGTGCATCGCTCGCTATCCTGTTGCCCAGGTGGCGGAATTGGTAGACGCGCAGGTTTCAGGTACCTGTGACCGCAAGGTCGTGGAAGTTCGAGTCTTCTCCTGGGCACCATCGCAGCGCATGCTGCGTTTGTCGGATTGTGGCCCTTGTGCGGCTCGCTGCAGCGCTGCTACCGGTGGGGGCACGCGTTCACGAGAGGTTGCCCGCGCCATGACCATCCATCTGCACCAAGGCGATTTGCCCCTCGGGATAGACTGGGGCAGATCGGTTGCTATCGACTCCGAAACCATGGGGCTGTTGCCTGGCCGCGACCGGCTTTGCCTGGTGCAGTTGTCGGCGGGCGATGGTGAGGCGCATCTGGTGCAGTTCCGGCGGCCTGCGGACGACACCTTGCCCGACTACAGCGCACCGGTGTTGCGCGGCCTGCTGACCGATCCCACCGTCGAAAAGATTTTCCACTTCGGCAGGTTCGACATCGCTGTGCTGCAACACTATATGCAGGTGCGATGCACGCCGGTGTTCTGCACCAAAATCGCATCGCGCTTGGTTCGGACCTACACCGACCGGCATGGGCTGAAAGACCTCTGCCGGGAATTGTTGGGCGTTGAATTGAAGAAGGAGCAGCAATCCTCCGACTGGGGCGCTGCGGAATTGACGGAGGCGCAGTGCGCCTACGCTGCGTCGGACGTGCTGTACCTGCACCGGTTGCACGACGTGTTGGCCGAACGGCTCGCTCGCGAGGGACGGACGGCGACGGCGCAGGCGTGTTTTGACTTCCTGCCGACCCGGTCGGCCCTCGACCTAGAAGGCTGGAGTGACGTTGACATCTTCGCCCATAGCTAGCGCCGACACGGACGCCGCAGCGATCATCGAGACCGCTCAGCGGGTGCTGCGAACCGAGTCCGCTGCGCTGGCGATGATGGCTGCGGAGGTCGGCGATCCCTTTGTGCGGGCCATTCACGCGCTATCGCAGATCTCCGGCCGGATCATCGTCACCGGCATGGGCAAGAGCGGGCACATCGCCAACAAGATCGCGGCGACCATGGCGTCCACCGGGACGCCAGCGCATTTCGTTCATCCGGCGGAAGCTAGCCACGGCGATCTGGGCATGGTCACCCGCGGCGACGCGCTGCTGGCGCTATCGAATTCCGGCAATACGGCAGAGTTGGCCGACGTTCTGGCCTATGCGACGCGCATCGCCATTCCGATTGTCGCGATCACCGCCCGCTCGCCGTCGGCTTTAGCGGATGCCGCGACTGTGACGTTGCTGTTGCCTGCTGCCGAGGAAGCCTGCCCGATGGGCCTGGCGCCGACAACGTCGACGACCGCGACCATGGCGATGGGCGACGCGCTCGCGGTGGCGTTGCTGGAGCGACGCGGCTTTTCTGCCGAGCAATTCCGTGCGTTGCACCCTGGCGGCGCGTTGGGGCGAAGGCTGCTGCAAGTGCATGAGATCATGCACTCCGACCCGCCCCTGGTGGCCGACGATACGCCGATGGCGCAAGCCATTGTGACGATGACCGCCAAGAGCTTTGGGTGCGTCGGCGTGACTGACAGAGCCGGAAGCCTGGTCGGGATCGTGACCGACGGCGACCTCCGCCGGCACATGACGCCGGCGCTGCTGCAGCGCACCGCTGGCGAAATCATGACCGCCGCGCCGCGTACCATTCGCAGCCGGGCATTGGCGCTGGAAGCGTTGGCGGTGATGAACGACAACCACATTACCAGCTTGTTCGTGGTGCCAAGCGATGCCGCGGGCGTCGAAGAGCTGGCGAGGCCCATCGGTATCGTCCACGTCCACGACTGCCTGCGTGCCGGCTTGACATGACCTCCGCCGCCGACAGCAGCGCGCGGCGCGAGCGGCTGTTCCAGGCCCGCGATACGGCAGGCCGCGGTGGTCGAGGCTATTCCCGCTTCGTCCGGTCGTTGCGCTTGGCGCTGCCTTTGCTTGCGGGCGCACTGCTTATTCTGACGACGATCTGGCCGAATGTGGATTGGTGGAACGCGATTGTCCCAGACGGCCTGAATGTCACGATTGATCCACGCGACGCTCAGCAACTGCGCATGGACAATGCCAGGCTGGTCGGCTCCGATGAAAACGGGCAACCGTTCGAACTGTCGGCCACCGAAGCCCGGCAAGGCCCTGACGGGGTCGATTCCATCATCCTGCAGGCGCCGGCTGGCAAGATCGAGTTGAAGGACGGCGTCCACCTGAAGATGCAGGCCAACGAAGGCCAATACGACCGCAAGGCCGAGAAACTGGAGCTTACCGGCGCCGTCATCGTCGAGCATGGCGGGGGCTACCGCTTCCAATCGGAATCGGCAACGGTCGATCTGGAACGTGGTCGAGCAATCGGCCACCAGCCCATCAAGGGCTATGGACCGGAAGGCCAGCTAGAAGGCGAAGGCTTTGAAATTATCGACAAAGGCCGCACCGTTCTGATCCATGGCAAATCCCGCCTGCTCGTCACAAAGGTTCCGAAGCAGCCGTGACCGAACGTTCAGCATGGATCGGCGCAGTTCGCCTGGTGCTGCTGGCGGGCGTGGTCTGGCTGCAAAGCGGAGCCGGCATCGCCCAGCAACCGACCCTGCCAGGCTTGGGCGACCCCAGCGCACCACTGGAGATCGAGGCCGACAATGGCCTCGAACTGTATCAGGACCGGCAATTGGTCGTCGCCAAGGGCAACGTCGTCGCCAAACAGGGCGAGGTCGTCTTGCGATCCGATCTTCTGTCGGCATCGTACGAAGACAGCGAGACGGGACAGCGGCGCATCCGCCGCCTCGACGCCGTCGGCAATGTGCGGATCGAGACCGCAAAGGAACGGTTGTTCGGCGATTACGTCACCTACGACCTGGTGCGGGAATTAATGGTGATCACCGGCGACGATATGCGGATTGAAGCGCCAAGCCAGACGATCCGAGCGCGGGATAGCCTGGAATTTTGGGGTGCCGAGCAACGGGCCGTCGCCCGGGGTGATGCGGTGGTCACACAAGACACGACAAGCATGCGGGCCGACGTCATCGAAGCGATCTTGCGGCGGGACCCACAAAAACCGGTAAAGCCTGCCGCCGGGCTGGCCCAAACCAACTCTGTCGAGCGCATCCGCGCCTGGGGACATGTCGTCATCCAAACCGCCTCGGAGATTGTCGAAGGCGACCGCGGCGACTACGATGTGCCTAATCAGATCGCAACCCTGACCGGCAATGTCCAGATCAGCCGCGGCAAAAACCAGTTGAACGGGGAGCAAGCAGTCGTGAATCTGAAGTCTGGCGTCAGCCGGCTTACCGGCGGCAAAACCGGCCGGGTGCGGTCCATCCTGTTCCCGGGAGGCGGCAACAACCTGGACGCGCCGCCCCCTCAACAATCGCGGCCAAAGCCCTCTGCCGTCGACGTGCCCTTGCCCGTCGCGCGGCCGCGTGGAGCCCGCTGAGGCATGGCGGAACCCGTTGTCCCGCGCACACCCTTAGCCCCAGCGCCGAAACTGGATGTTCACGCCTCCCCCTCCGGACTGCTAGCCGAAGGGTTGGGTAAGAGCTACAAGCGACGGCCAGTCCTGCGCGACGTATCGTTGAGCGTGCGCCGCGGCGAAGCGGTGGGCCTGTTGGGGCCGAACGGCGCCGGCAAGACCACCTGCTTCTACATCATTACCGGGTTGATCCGGCCGGATTTCGGGCGGATCAGCCTGGATGGCGAGGACATCACGCACTTGCCGATGTACCGCCGCGCCCGCCGTGGCATCGGCTACTTGCCGCAGGAACCCTCGATCTTCCGCGGGCTGACCGTCGAGGCCAACATTCGGGCCATCCTGGAGGTGGTCGAACCGCAGGCAAGCAAACGCGACGCGATGCTCGACGATCTATTGGCCGAGTTTTCCATCACCCGCCTGCGGCACACGCCGGCCATGGCGCTGTCCGGCGGCGAGCGGCGGCGGGTCGAAATCGCCCGGGCGTTGGCCGCCCGCCCGAGTTTCATCCTGCTGGACGAACCGCTGGCCGGCATTGACCCTATTGCGGTCGGCGAAATTCGCGAGTTGGTCCTGCACCTGAAACATCGCGGCATCGGTGTTCTGATCACCGATCACAATGTGCGCGAAACCTTGGACCTTGTCGATCGGGCATACATCTTGCATGATGGCATCGTCCTGATGGAGGGCACCCCGGGGGAGATCGTCGCGCACGACCGGGTTCGCCAAGTTTATCTGGGCGAAACCTTTACCCTCTAGGTATTGGAATGGTGTATGGGGTGCCGACCTTCGTGGTCGGAACCTCTATTTTCGTCTATCGGAGCAGGTGGCTGCACGGAGAATTCGCATTCTTTGGAAACGATTTTTGCGGTATTTCGCCGCTGAAACTCCGAACACCAGATTGCCGCTAGACGCGGTCCCCAGCGGACCGCAAGGCTGAACTGACATGGCAATCAATCAGCGCCTCGATATCCGGCAAAGCCAGACGCTGGTGATGACACCGCAACTGCAGCAGGCGATCAAGCTGTTGCAGTACTCGAACCTGGAACTAAACCAATACGTCGAGGCGCAGCTTCAGGAAAATCCGCTGCTGGAACGCCAAGACAGCGACGGCGAGGCGAGCGAGCCGTCCGATGCGCCGGCGCCGGCAGAGCCGCGGGATTCCGCCGATGTTGTGCAAGACAACGGCGACTTCGAGCGGCCGATGGAAGCCGCAGACACCGACTTCTCCAATGTCTGGGACGACGGCGGCGGTGGTGGCGGCGCGTCCTTGAACTGGAGCGATGCGCGTGGCGGCGGTGGTGGCGGCGAAGACCGCGATGGGTGGGAGGTCTTTGCGACCAAGCCCATAACCTTGCGGGAGCACCTGCTGGATCAGGCATCCATGACGTTTTCCGATCCCGTGGAACAGCAGATTGCAGCCGCGGTCATCGATCAGCTGGACGAGGCCGGCTATTTTATCGGCGACTTTGAGGAACTGGCAGGTCTGACGGGTGTCGATACCAACACGGTGTCCTGGGTGCATTCGCGGATTTTGCAGTTCGATCCGACCGGCATCGCCGCACGATCGCTCTCGGAATGCTTGCGCCTGCAATTGGCGGAGCGCGGCGAGGCCAGCGAGCCGATGCAGGTGCTGCTCGATAACCTGCCGCTGGTGGCGAAGCGCGATTTCAAGCAACTCTGCCGGCTCTGCGATGTCGATCTCGCCGAACTCAGCCAAATCGTCGAGAAATTGCGGGGCTGTGCGCCGCGGCCGGCCTCGATGTTCGATTATCCGCCGGCAGTGACAGTGATCCCCGATGTGATGGTGCGGCGCGGCGCGGATAGGGGTTGGATCGTCGAACTCAACCCGGATGCTCTGCCGCATGTCCTTGCCAATCGGGAATACTACGCACTGGTGAAGGAACACTCCCGGTCGCAGGCCGAGATCGACTTTGTCGTCAGACAGTGGCATTCGGCGAACTGGCTGATCAAGGCGCTGGAGCAACGCGCCAACACCATCCTGAAGGTCGCCAGTTGCATCGTACAGACCCAGGACCGCTTCCTGGAGCACGGCGTGACCGGCCTGCGCCCCCTCACCTTGCGAGACGTCGCGACGGAGGTCGGGGTGCACGAAAGCACCGTAAGCCGGGTTACCAGCGGCAAATATATCGCGACGCAACGCGGCGTTTTCGAATTGAAGTACTTTTTCACCGCCGCCGCGCGCTCCGCCGACGGTAGCGATGGCCAATCGGTCGAGGTGGTGCGCCACCGCATCCGGCAACTGGTCGAAAACGAGACAGCCAAAGACGTGCTGTCCGATGAAAACCTCGTGCAGTTGCTGCGCAGGGACGGCATGGAAATTGCCCGCAGGACAGTCGCTAAGTATCGGGAATCAATGAATATTCCCTCATCAGCACAGCGTCGCCGCTTGTTGAAGCTGGAAGCGGGCTGACCGACGCCTTTCGTTATTGACCTTGCCAGACGGCATCACTACTTTCTGCCATCCGTGATCGAGCGGCAATAGCTGTCGAGAGCGGGCCCCGAGTTCCAGAGTAAGGATGAGGCCTACCCCGTATGGATATCACCACCGCAGGTAAAGGCGTCGACGTTGGCGAAGCCCTCCAACAGCACATGCGAGAGCGCCTTGGCGAGGCAGTGGAGAAATATTTCGACCGGGCGGTCTCGGCAAATATCGTGCTCTCGCGCGATGGCGGCCATTTCCGCAGCGATGTGACGGTCCACGCGGGCCGTGGCATTGATGTGCAAAGCCACGCGTCCGCGGGCGATCCCTACCAGGCCTTCGATCAGGCCGCGGACAAGGTGGCGAAGCAGTTGCGCCGCTTCAAACGCCGTCTGCGCGACCACCACAACGGCCACTCCGACCCGGGTGTGCCAGCCCAGCGTTACGTGCTGGCTGCTGCCTCTCACGACGAGGAAGAAACCGATGGGCTGACCGAATCCGAGGCGCCGGAAGCAGATCACGGAGTCGTCGTCGCGGAAAGTAACATATTGGTTTTGGCCATGTCTGTGGCCGAGGCTGTAATGCATCTTGACCTTGGCGAACATGAAGCGTTGATGTTCCGCAACCGCGCCAGCGGGCGCCTCAATACCGTGTACCGCCGCTCGGACGGCAACATTGGCTGGATCGACCCTGAAGACGCATGATGCGCTCGCGCGTCCATTCCAGAATCCTGAACAAGGTGAAAAATTTGAGCCGCCTATGCATCTGAACGAGATCTTTGCGCCGAACGCTGTCATTACAGCGCTGCCGGCAACCTCCAAATCTCAGGTGCTGCGCTCGCTCGCCGAGGCCGCAGCGACCGCCAACGACCTTGATTCTCAGGAATTATTCGAGATATTGCGTGAACGGGAGCGGCTGGGTTCAACGGCAATTGGCGATGGCGTGGCCTTGCCCCATGCCAAAGTGCCCGGGCTGGACCGGTTGATCGGCTGGGTTGCATGCTTGGAAAAACCGGTGCCTTTTGACGCCATCGACGACAAACCGGTCGACTTGGTTGTGCTGCTGCTGGCGCCCGAGGGGGCCGGCGCGGATCATTTACGGGTGCTGGCGCAGTTGTCGCGCCTGGCGCGGGATCATCAACGCTGCGCCGCCTTGCGGGGCTGTTCCAGCGCCGACGCGCTCTGGCAGACACTGACCGAAGAAGAGAAGCGCCGCGCAGCTTAGCCTACACGGCGCTTCTCGTCCTTTGGGAAGAGAGTGATCGTCCTCAGTCGCTAATGCACGGAAACCGGCTCCAGATCGTTCTGCACGATGGCGCCGATGGCCTGGTTCCGGTTCACCGAAAATCCGATCATCTGCCCGCTCGCAGAACAAATCGCGAAGCCTCGCACACCGTCGACTTCCGCGCGGCGCAGGTACGCGACATGCTGGAGACCCCAGTTTTCCAGGTCGAATTCCATGCCAGTGTCGATGCTTTGACGGTCTTCCATTGATTTTCTCCTATTGACCTAAAGATCTACGGTATGTGCCGGTTTCACCGATTGTGCGGCGCGATTGCTGATCTCGATGGTGCGGCTGCGGGCCTCTGGCTCCGGGCGGCAAAGATCGATGTGCAGCAATCCCAACTCGATGCTGGCGCCAGCCACTTCAATACCTTCCGCCATGACGAAACGGCGTTGAAATTGCCGCCCGGCAATGCCGCGATGCAAGAAAATACGCTCCCGCTCGTCATCGCCCTGCCGACCGCGAATAATCAACTGATTGTCTTCGACGGTAATCGACAGTTCGTCTTCGGAAAATCCGGCGACCGCCAGCGTAATCCGTAAAGTCGTCTCGCCGGTTTGTTCAATATTATAGGGAGGATAACCGTCGGCCGAAGCCTTACTGACACTATCCAAAACCCGCTCGATATGGTCGAAGCCAAGTAATAGCGGGCTGTTGAACAAAGATACCCGGGCCATTGGCGTATCTCCTTTTAAGCCGATACGCCTTGCGGCATTCGGCCAGCTTTGACGCAGCCCGCCCATGCGGCGCCGCGCGACCCGCCGCTCATTTTAGCCAACGGGCACCATAAACAGATAAGGTGCAGCATCGCGATTTCAAGTCACCGCCGCTTGCGCCGAGTACACAGACGCGTAACAATCGCGATCACACTGGCCGCCGGCTACAGTCAGGCAGCGACGCCATGATTCGTGGAGACAACCCATGCCGAAATCTCTGACCCCGCAACAGATCGCCGACTATGAAACGCAAGGCTTTACTTACCCCGTGCCTGTCTTGTCTGCCGAAGAGGTTCGAGAGGCGCGAAGCGCGATTGAAGCATTCGAGCGAAGAACCGGGCGGACGCTCGACTATCCAGAGAAATCCAAGTCCTACCTGCTGTTCGACTGGGCCGACAAACTGGTCCGGCACCCGGCGATCTTGGACGCGGTAGAGGATCTGATCGGCCCGCACATCCTGGTCTATCACTCGACCATGTGGATCAAGGATCCGGGCACGGCGCAATACATCGCCTGGCATCAGGACGGCACGTACTTCTACCTGGACCCGCAGGAGCACGTCACGGCCTGGGTGGCGCTGTCCGATGCCAGCGTCGAGGCAGGGTGCATGCACGTGCTGCCCGGCACACACACAGCGGGACAATTTCAGCACTCGGACGATAGCAGCGAGAACAACCTGATCCTGCGCGGTCAGGCGATTTTCGGCGAGTTCGACGGCGAGGCCGGCGTGCCGATGCCGTTAAAGGCTGGGGAGATGTCGCTGCATCATACCCGGCTGGTGCATTGCTCGCACCCCAACAACGCCGCCGACCGGCGCATGGGGTTCGGCATCAGCTACATTCCGGCGCGCGTGCGCGATGTCGGCGCGACGCCGGGCTCGGCAATGCTGGTGCGCGGCGAGGACCGCCTCGGCCATTTCACGGCGGAGCAGCGGATCGGAGCGGAGTTAAGCGCAGAGGCCTACGCCAACCATGAACGGCTGATGAAGCAATTTCGCGCCCGGCAGGATGCACAGGCGCAGATTGCGAAGAAGGTGGAGTACGCCCCGGTTTCGTGACGGCGGGCTCTTATGTCGCCTCGATCACCAGAAACGTCCGGGTTTCGATGCTTTCGCGGGCCGGCGCGTTCGGGTCTTGGTTCGGCAGTTGAAAGGCGCCGTGCGGCGTGTATTTCGCCCGGCCGTCGTCTAGGCTGTCCCAACCCTTGATCAGCAGCACCTCGTCCCGCAGCATCAGCGGAGCGTAATACCAGCGATGGCCCTCGCCATAGGCGAGTTGATAGATTTCACCAGTGCGGTCCGGGAAGCGTTGGTCGGTGGCGATCAGATCGGCTTTCGGCACGCTATCGGCTGCCGCTAAGGCCAAGGGTGCGCGCTGCACCGGCCCTCGGATAGGCCGCCAGACATTCACCTGCACGACGCGGCCACCGGACGCGATCACCCGGTTGTATTCGGCTTCTCCCATGGCATCTTTTGCACGCTGCGGGCCGCTCACGTCGGTGTAATCGACGTGCACGCGGGTTGCCGGCCCGCGCATCCCGTCCGGGTTCTTGGCCCCTTCCCCGCCGTCGGAGCGGCGGGTGTGGTCGAAGATGTGGACGCTGGCGGCGCCAAACCGCTCCTTCAACAGTCGGGTCAGTTCCGGCTCGTAGACCGCCTCCACCTGATCCTGATCGTAGAAGTCGCTGACCGCGGTTTGCGAGCGCAGCAACGCGAAGCCTTCCCGATCGACATCGGCGTCGATGCTACGCATGTCGTTGATCGGCACCGTATGCAGTTCAGTCTTGAAGTGCACCTCCGGCTCTCCGCCGGTAAGGGCGGAACTGAGGAAATACGGCTTCTCATCTTGGCGGATGATATAGGTCAACGTGCCATGGGTAGCGTGGTCAACGGCCACATCGGCTGTGGCTGTTACATGGCTCATCGGAGCGGGCTCCCTTGTTTCAGTGTTGACCCGAGAGATAGGGTCCCGGCTTAGATTTGTGAATACGCAAAACTGAGCCGAATTACGCCAACAGCTTTGTGCTAAACGCTTAAGCGCTGTTGCGCCCGCGCCGACGCTCAGGTTCCCGCACCTGCTGCTGGAGACGCCGGACCCCGGTCGCGGCCGCCGCCCCTGGCACTTCAAGGTGTTCACAAAGCCGGGTCAATTCCAATCTCAGCCCTGGAGCGCACACGATGGCGTCGGTCGTGAGCGACCGCGCCGACCGGGACAAATGTTGGTCAAGGTGACTGACAAGATGGCGCAGCCGATCTCTGGAAGACGTTGCCGCACCTGCCATAACGGCGTTATCGGCCCGCCACGATCTTATCGTCGCGGAGCCTGGCAATCTCGATATCGGCCATGCCCAGTACGCCTGACAATATCTCGTCGGTGTGCTGGCCGAGGTGCGGCGACGGCTTCGGCTCCAGCCGGGTCAACTCTGCGATATCGAACGGCGCGCCCGCGATGGGATAAACACCGATGCCGGGCTGCTCGACAGGGGCGAACATCGGGTGCCGCGCCGCCTCGGCCGCGAGTTCCGCGAAGCTTTGGTACGGCCCCCACAGCGCGCCGGTGCGGTCGAGAGCGGCGGCAACTTCGGCGAAGCACCGCGGCTCGATCCAGGCAGCCAGCGCTGCTTGCAAGGCGCCGCGGGCGCGATAGCGGCCGGCTTCGTCCATCAGATCGACGCCCTCCGCCGCCTCGATGGCAGCGAGGGTCTCGCCGCCGATCAGATCGTGCAAGGCCGTGACGTGCCGGCTGGTGAACAGGCAAACCATGACATGGCGGCCATCGCTGGTCCGGAAGTCGTGGCCGAACGTGCCGAAAATATGATTGCCGAGCCGCGGGCGCTCGTCGGCATTCACCACGGCCTCCGCCACATAGCCGAGCGCCGCGGTCGCTGCCAACGCCACGTCGTAAAGCGAGAGCCGCATCCAGCTGCCGGCGCCGGTGCGCGAGCGCCGCCGTTCCGCCGCCAACAGGCCGGTGGAGATCGACAGCGCCGCCGCAATATCCCAGGCGGGCAACACATTGTTTACCGGCCTGTCATACCCCTCCGGCCCGGTCACCAACGGAAACCCCATGGCGGCGTTGACGGTGTAGTCGACCTGCGGCCGGCCATCGCGGGTGCCGGACAGGCTGACCATGATCAGGTCCGGCCGCCGCTCGGCCAGCGTCGGGTATGAGTTCCAGGCGCGCAATGGCAGGTTGGTGATGAACAGGCCGGCATCCGGCCCCGGCGCGGTGATCAGGTCCTGCAACAATCGCCGGCCCTCCACCCGCCGCACATCGACCGCGATGGAGCGCTTGCCCTTGTTGAGACTAGCCCAGTAGAGGCTGGCGCCGTCCTTGGTTACCGGCCAGCGCTCGCCGTCCAGGGCGCCGTCGATATCGTCGAACCGGATCACGTCGGCTCCTAACTGCGCGAGGGTCATTCCGCCCATCGGCGCGGCCACAAAGGCGGAACCCTCGACGATGCGCATGCCGGCGAGAAGATCGTACATCGGGCGCTTCCTCATGCTATCGTTTTGCTGAACTATAGGCCGGGGCATCCGGCCCCGCCACCGACCCCAAATTGAGAGGCGATCAATGTCCGGACCGCGCATCGCACTGCTTGGCTTTATGCTGGAGGCCAATGAATTTGCGCTCGTGACCACCGGCGACGACTTTCGCGCATCGTGCTATCTGGTTGGGCAGGAGATCCTGGCGGAGGCAGCAAAGCCTGCACCGGCCCTGCCCGCGGAAATCTCCGGATTTATCGAGGATATGGATGGCGCCGGGGCATGGGAGCCCGTGCCGATCCTGGTCACGAATGTCGAGCCCGGCGGGCCGGCGGACGCTGCCTTTGTCATTGAAGTATTGGATAAAATGCGCAAAATCCTGACGGAGGCAGGCCCGCTCGACGCGGTCTATCTCTGCAACCATGGCGCGATGACCGCTACGGATTCGACCGATCCCGACGGCGCCTTCTATGCCATGGCGCGCCAGGCAGTGGGGCCGGGAGTGCCGGTCGTGGCGACCGTCGATCTGCACGCCAATATTTCGGAGCGCATGGTGCAGACCTCGGACGCGATCATCAGCTACCGCACCAACCCGCATGTGGACCAGGCACCGCGGGCGGCGGAGGCGGCACAGTTGATCCGCTGGATGCTGAGGGGTGAGCGTCTGCATAAGACGTTCATCCGCATGCCGATTGTCGCCCCCAGCGTGCGGTTGCTGACGGCGGCGGGTCCCTACGCCGATCTGATCGCCCGCGGCCAGGCTGAGAAGCCGGCGAGCGTGCGCGTGGTTTCCGTCGTCGGCGGCTTTGCCTGGGGCGATACGCCGGAGAACGGCCTGGCCATTCTCACCTATGGCGAGGACGCCGCGGCCGGTAAAGCCTTCGCTGAAACACTGGCGGAGCAGGCCTGGGCCGACCGCGAGCGCTTCCACGTCACGCTGACCCCGCTGGCCG
Organism: uncultured Alphaproteobacteria bacterium; assembly: GCA_963974445.1. Taxonomy (GTDB): domain Bacteria; phylum Pseudomonadota; class Alphaproteobacteria; order Bin95; family Bin95; genus JACKII01. Next base: position 15,371 of record CAXBDI010000025.1, on the reverse strand, counting down.
ACGCCATCGCCGCCGTGAAGGCGCGGGAGGCTGATCCGGGATTGCCGCCGGTCTGCCTCGCCGATGTGGCGGACAATCCGGGCGGCGGCGGGCGCGGTAACACCACGGATGTGTTGGAAGCGCTGATTGCCGCCGATGCGCAAGGCGTGTTGCTCGGCCTGTTCGTCGACCCGCAAGTCGCGGCGGCCTGCCATTCGGCGGGCGTCGGCGCGACATTGGATGTCGTCTTCAACAAAGACAATGCCGACGACCACGGTCGAGCAGTGGCCGCGACCATCGAGGTTTTGGGCCTCTCCGACGGTTTCATTGTCGGCCGACGCGGCATCGCCGCCGGCAGGACCTCGAAGCTGGGCCCGGCGGCATGCGTCCGCCTGGCAGGGTTGACCATCGTCGTCGCCTCCCGCCGCATTCAGGCCGCAGACCCCGCCTACTTCGAGACATTCAACCTGGACATCGCCTCGTTCCGGGCGGTGGTGTTGAAGAGCCGGGGCCACTTCCGCGCCGGCTTCGACGAGTTTTTCCCGGATGACCGGATCATCGAGGTGGATGCCCTGGGATTGACCAATCCGATATTGGCGCGGTTCCCGTTCAAGCGGTTGCCACGCCCGGTCTATCCGCTCGACCCCGATACTCGGTGGGCAGGCGCATAAAGAGGGCCTCGGCCCTCACCCGATGTAAGCTGCAATCGCCCTGTAAAGCGGAGCTTACAACTTTACGCTTTTTGCCAACTCCCGGATTTGGAAATACAAGCCTACTGACCGAAATCCCATCTATTCCAATCAGCTGATCGCGATTCTGCATTTGGCATAGGGATTGCATGTGTCTGGATACAGGACGGACATCGCGAAGTCCGGAGAGAGTGTAAATCGCCATGCATCGTAGAATGCCAACGAGGCGTAGAGACGTGATACCGGTCGAAAACGGCGGCGCTAGCCAGGGTGTCGCCGTTTTTGCGTCCAGAGTGGTTTGATTCCCGGGTATTCGTGGCATGTCAGGCGGGGACGATCCATCATACCCCCGATAGACCGGAACCGTCTTCAGACGAGCACTGCCCGCGCGACCTTCTTCATCAGCGTTGGCAACGCCAGGTCCGCAAGGCGGTCGGGCGTGCTCCACCGTGCGCCATCCGGGATATTCAGGCCGGGGCGGGCGGTGCCGGTCCACACCTCCAACTCCACCGCGAAGTGGGTAAAGACGTGCCCGATCCTGGCCGGATGCGGCTGCCAGTTGGGTGCCAGCGCCTCGACCGCCGGATCGCGCATTGCAGCGTCTCGATCATCCCAACCGGCCGATGGAAACTCCCACAGGCCGCCTAACATGCCTTTCGGCGGCCGGAGGCGCAGCAGGATTGCGCCGTCGTCCCGCCCCAGCCAGTAGACGCGGCCGGTTCGTGTGGGCCGGGCTTTCTTCGGCGGCTTGACCGGCAAGGCTTCCGGAGAGCCGGCGGCGCTGGCTCTGCACCACTGGACCGCCGGGCATATCAGGCATTTTGGCGCGCGAGCGGTGCAGATGGCCGAGCCCAGGTCCATTAATGCCTGCGCCCAATCGCCGGGGCGAGTTTGCGGCTCGAGAGTAGAGGCGACGCCCTTGACCGCGGTCTTGGCCGGCGACACCGGCTGGGCAATCATCGCGAGGCGCGACACGACGCGCTCGATATTGGCGTCGACCGGCGCCGCGGGCTTGCCGAACGCGATGGCGGCGATGGCCGCGGCGGTGTAATCGCCGATGCCGGGCAGCGAGCGCAACGCGGCGGCATCGCTGGGGAAACGCCCGCCCCACTCGGCGGCGACCGCTTGAGCGCATCGGTGCAGGTTGCGGGCGCGGGCGTAATAGCCGAGGCCGGCCCAGGCGTGCATGACATCGTCGATGGGCGCTACCGCAAGGTCGGCAACCGTCGGCCACCGCGCCAGGAATTGGGCGTAGTAACCCTTCACCGCCGGGACGGTCGTCTGCTGCAGCATGATCTCGCTCAGCCAGACGTGGTAGGGGTCGGCTGTCTCGCCCACACCGGCGCGCCATGGCAGTTCGCGGCGGTGGGAGTCGTACCAGCCAAGAATGGCGGCGCGCAGAGATGTGATCTCCGCCGGCGTGAACGCGGCAACAGGGGCGTGTGCATCAGCCATGACTGCGCTACACTAGAGGCGAATCGCGAGTATTCAATGGAGCCTCTGCACTGTGGCGCGCCTGTCCGACCGAAAATTCCCGCGCAAGGCCCGCCGCATGGGCCAGCCCGTGGCGGCGGTGATCGCGCCGGTTCTGGCCAAGCCGGCGGCCAAGCGCGGGTTTCGCGAGGCGCGGCTGCTGGCGGAGTGGACCGCCATCGTCGGCGCTCATCTGGCCCAGCACACCCGGCCGGACCGGCTGGATCGGCGAGCCGGCGCGCCGACCTTGCGGCTGGTGGTGGCCCCCGGCTGGGCGACCGAGGTGCAGCATATGGCGCCAATGATCGCCCAACGCATCAATCAATATTTCGGCCAGGCGATGGTCGAGCGGCTGGCGTTGCGCCAAGGCCCGATCCCGGAGCGGAGCGGCTCACGCACAAAGCCCGGCCGCCCGGCGAGGCCACCACAGCGCGACCTCTCCCCTGCCGACCGCGCCCACCTGGAGTCCGCGTGCGCCACAGTCGAGGACCCGGAGTTGGCTGAGGTCCTGAGGCGGCTAGGCGAGGCGGTGTTGCGCTAAGTAAGGCGGCGCTGCGGCACGGCATGAGTACGAATTGATCTGCAAGTTTTTGAGTGAGCAGTTGCAGGGATAGGTGTTTGTTAGAGAACAGTTAAGGCTCTGTTTTCCCGGGTCAGGTCCGGGACAAGGGGATGTGCTGGAGAATCTTGCCGGCGAACTCTTGGATTGCCGCCAAAGTTGTCGCTTCGGCTTCCTGCCAAGGGGCGTGGCCCACTTGGTCCAGCAACTCGACCGACACCGGCGCCGTGCATAACTCATCGACGACGTCGGCTTGCGCGCGGGTGCCGTAGGGGTCGGCGAGACCTTGCAACACCAGCAATGGCACACGGATGTGGTGCAGGGCGTCGGTGATGTCCCAGCGGCGGAAATTTTCGTCCAGCCAAGCGCCGTTCCAGCCGTAAAAGGCGTTGTCGACGTTCGCTCCGTGATACCGGGCCAGCCGGGGGCGGAGGTCGCCGTGCTCGTAGGCCCGCTTGGCTGCGGCGATGGCCTCGACGCAGATGTCTTCGATGAAGAAATGCGGCGCCATCAGCACCGCTCCACGCACCCGCGGGTCGCTGACCGTGCCGCAGTAGAGTGCGGCGATGGACGCGCCGTCCGAATGGCCGACGAGAAGGCCGCGGCGGAAGCCGATGGCATCCAGGACGTGCGGCAATATCTCGGTCGCCTCGTCCTCCATATAGGTGATTGGCCAGGGTAAGGGCTTGGGATCGGAGCCACCGTAGCCGGCGCGAGAGTAGGCAAAAACGCCGAGGCCGGTGGCGGCGGCCAGCTTCTCCGGAAAATCGCGCCAGAGCCCGACGGAACCCAACCCCTCATGCAACAGCACCAGCGTCGGCGCCTGATCCACAGCGGGGCCGGCCCAGCGATACTCGAGGCGGGTGCCGTCAATCGTGAACGCCGCTAACTCGGTCATCGTCCGAGCCTAAACCCATCCGTGGTTGAACGCAGACGTACGGCTCGGCTCTTTAGAACGGGATATCGTCATCCAGGTCCATCGGGTCGGCAGCCGGCGCGCCACCGCCCTGCCGCCGTTGTTGACCACCGCCGCCTGAGCCTGACGAGGCGTCTCCGCCGTAGCTCTCGCCCCCGGCAGGTCCAGCGCCGTAGTCGTCGTCACCTTGCGGGCCGCTAAAGCCACCGCCACTCTCATCGCCACGGCCGCTCAGCATAGTCAGATTGCCGCGGAAGCGCTGCAACACGACCTCCGTCGTGAACTTTTCTTGCCCGCCTTGATCGGTCCACTTGCGCGTCTGGAGTTGGCCCTCCAAATACACTTTCGAGCCCTTGCGCAGGTATTTCTCAGCGACGCCAGCGATATTCTGGTCGAATATGACGACCCGGTGCCATTCCGTCTTCTCGCGGCGCTCGCCGGAAGTCTTGTCGCTCCAGCGCTCCGACGTTGCAACGGCCAGGTTAACGACCTTGTCGCCGGATTGCATGTAGCGCACCTCCGGATCGCGGCCAAGATTGCCTACCAAGATCACTTTATTGACACTTCCGGACATCTGCTACTCTCGCTTGCTCGTAACACACAACGCTCTCACCCACAGATTAGGGGTATGGGCTGGGGATAATCCAGCCCCTTGCCACTAGGGCCTGTGGACTAACCGGTTTAGACTGCGACCATGCCCAACGATATCACGCCGCCCAGCAAACGGCCCGCCATGATTCATGACCGCGAAGCCCCCGCCATTCGTGTGCGGGGCGCGCGCGAGCATAACCTGAAAAACGTCAACGTCGACCTGCCACGCGACCGGCTGGTGGTGATCACTGGCTTGAGCGGTTCCGGCAAATCTTCGCTGGCGTTCGATACGATCTATGCGGAGGGGCAGCGCCGCTACGTCGAATCGCTGTCGGCCTACGCGCGGCAATTTCTGGAGATGATGCACAAGCCCGACGTGGATTCGATCGAGGGCCTGTCGCCGGCGATCTCCATCGAGCAAAAAACCACCTCGCGCAATCCGCGCTCCACGGTCGGCACGGTGACGGAGATCTACGACTACATGCGCCTGCTGTGGGCGCGCATCGGCGTGCCCTACTCGCCGGCGACGGGCGAGCCGATTTCGGCCCAGACGGTCAGCCAGATGGTTGACCGTATTTTGGCTATGGATGAGGGCACGCGGCTCTACCTACTCGCCCCCATCGCCCGCGGCCGTAAGGGCGAGTTCAAGAAGGAATTGGCGGAGTTGCAGCGCGCCGGCTTCCAGCGGGTGAAGGTCGATGGCACGCTCTACGACATCGAAGACGTGCCGGCGCTGAAGAAAAACTTCAAGCACGATATCGAGGTCGTGGTCGACCGGTTGGTGGTGCGCGACGACATCGCCGCCCGCCTGGCCGACTCGCTGGAAACCGCGCTGGAACGGGCCGACGGTATCGCCTTGGTGGAAAACGCGGAGAGCGGCGAGCAGACGACCTTCAGCGCCAACTTCTCCTGCCCGGTCAGCGGCTTCACCATTGCGGAGATCGAGCCGCGGCTGTTCTCGTTCAACAATCCGGCCGGCGCCTGCCCTGCCTGCGACGGGCTGGGCGTGCAGATGTTCATCTCGTCCGATCTGGTGGTGCCGAACCCGCTGCTATCGCTCGGCGATGGCGCGGTGCTGCCCTGGTCGCGTACCTCCACGCCGTCGCCCTACTACAAGCAGACGCTGCAAGGGCTGGCGGATCATTACGGCTTTTCGATGAAGACACCGTTCCGCGAGTTGGAGCCGGCGGCGCAGAAGGCCATCCTCTATGGCTCTGGCCGCGAGTCGGTGCGGATGACCTATGAAGACGGCATGCGCAAATACCAGGTCTCGAAGCCATTCGAAGGGGTGATCCCCAATCTGGAGCGCCGCCTGCGCGAGACCGACAGCGCCTGGGTGCGCGAGGAACTTTCGAAGTTCCAGGCGGAGGAGCCCTGCGGCACGTGCCATGGCGAGCGGCTGAAGCCGGAAGCGCTGGCGGTGAAGGTCGGTCCGCGCGATTGGGCGGCGACGATCTCCAGCATTTCCGAACTGAGCGTCGCCGATGCGCGCGACTGGTTCCTGAAGCTGGATGCCGCCCTGGCCGACAAGGACAAGGAGATCGGCGAGCGTATCCTGAAGGAGATCAACGACCGCCTGGGCTTTCTGAACTCCGTTGGGCTGGACTATCTGAACCTGTCCCGCACCTCCGGCACGCTATCCGGCGGCGAAAGCCAGCGCATTCGCCTCGCCTCGCAGATCGGCTCCGGTTTGACCGGCGTGCTGTATGTACTGGACGAGCCCAGTATCGGCCTGCACCAGCGCGACAATGCCCGCCTGCTGGAAACGCTGGTGCGGCTGCGCGATCTGGGCAACACGGTGATCGTCGTCGAGCACGACGAGGAGGCGATCCGCGCCGCCGACTATCTGGTCGACATGGGCCCGCGCGCCGGGATTCACGGCGGCCATGTCGTCGCCCAAGGCACGCCGGAGGAAGTGCTGCGATCCGCCGACAGCATCACCGCCGACTATCTGAACGGCACGCGCGAGATCGCGGTGCCCAAGAAGCGGCGGCTCGGGAACGGCAAGAGCCTGGAGTTGACCGGTGCCACGGCGCACAACCTGCAAAATGTCGACCTGACCATCCCGCTCGGCACCTTCGTCTGCGTCACCGGGGTTTCGGGAGGCGGCAAGTCGACCTTGATCGTCGAGACGCTGTACAAGGTCCTGGCGCGGGCGCTGACCAATGCGCGGGAGATCCCCGGCGACTATGCAGACCTGCATGGCCTGCATCATGTCGATAAAGTGATCGAGATCGACCAATCGCCTATCGGACGCACGCCGCGTTCCAATCCGGCGACCTATACCGGCGCCTTCACGCCGATCCGCGACTGGTTCACCGGCCTGCCCGAAGCGCGGGCGCGGGGCTACAAGGCCGGGCGCTTTTCCTTCAACGTCAAGGGCGGGCGCTGCGAGGCCTGCCAGGGCGACGGCGTCATCAAAATCGAGATGCACTTCCTGCCGGACATCTTTGTCGAGTGCGACGTTTGCAAGGGCAAACGCTATAATCGCGAGACGCTGGAGGTGAAATTCAAGAACCATTCGGTCGCCGACGTGCTTGACCTGACAGTGGACGAAGCCGCCGACCTGTTTCAGGCCGTGCCCTCGATTCGGGATAAAATGGTGACGCTTCAGAAAGTCGGCCTCGGCTACATCAAGGTCGGCCAACAGGCGACGACGCTGTCCGGCGGCGAGGCGCAGCGGGTGAAGCTGGCGAAGGAGTTGTCGCGCCGCGCCACCGGCCGCACGCTCTACATACTGGACGAGCCGACCACCGGCTTGCACTTCGAGGACGTGCGCAAATTGCTGGAAGTGTTGCAGGAACTGGTCAAACAGGGCAATACTGTGCTAGTAATCGAACACAACCTGGACGTGATCAAGACTGCGGATTGGATCGTTGATCTGGGGCCGGAGGGCGGCGCCGGCGGCGGCCACATCGTGGCGGCGGGCACGCCGGAAGAGGTTGCGAAAGTTCGCGAGAGCTACACGGGCCAGTACCTGCAGCCCTATCTTTTAGCTGGCAAGTTGGCTGGTGTTGCCTAAGTGTAAAGGCCGCCGCTCCTGACCGGTATACATTCGTCCGGCCCGGAAACTCCGCGGCGACAGGTTGGATAGACTGGACGAATGTTTTATAAACTAAAAATGGCGGTCATCGCCCGGACAACTTTGGTTGCCGTAATCGTTGCAATCGGTGTCACGCCGGCTCTGGCTGCGATCGATGTGACATCCATGGCCATGCGCGTTTTCTACTCCGCGCGGGGACAGGCGCCGGTCTGGGCCGACGATCGGCATTACGACTCGCTATTGGCTGCGCTGCGCGGCCTGTCACAACATGGGCTTGACCCACGAGATTACCACATCGACGATTTGATCCGCTTGCGAAACGATCCCATTGGCCGCGACAGGATAGCGACCGCGGCATGGTTCGACGCTGCTTCAGACATGGTTTGGGGAAAGCTGGAACCGCAGAAATACCAGCCCGACTGGACCCTGTCCCGGCAAGTGTTCGATCTTCCGTCACATCTGACGGAAGCTCTGGCGCAAAATCGAGTCGGCGATAGCCTGACCCGGCTGGCGCCGGATAGGCGGGATTATCAGGCGCTCCGCGCCGAGTTGAGCCGGCTGATGTCGATGAACCCTGAGCCCATTCAGCGAATTCCCAGAGGGTCCCTGATCGGCCCGCATAGCACCGACTACCGTGTCGTGATCGTCCGCGCTCGCCTCGTTCAACTGGGCTATCTGGCCGAAAATACGGGAAGCCAGCTCTACGACCAGGACTTGAAATCCGCCGTTGTGGCGTTTCAAACGGCGAAGGGGTTGAATCCGGACGGCCTGATCGGTTCCTCCACGATCGCGGCGTTGAACCTGACCCTTGCAGACAAGATCGACCAGTTGCGGGTGAACCTGGAGCGGTTGCGCTGGCTGCCCAGCGATCTTGGCCGGCGCCACGTGATCGTTAACATTGCAGGATACGAGGTCTCAGCCGTCGAGAATGGGCAGGTCGTGTCGACACATGCGGCAATCGTCGGACGCTACACGCGCAAAACACCTGTGTTTTCCGACCGAATTCAATATTTGGTGTTCAATCCCTGGTGGGAGACGCCCGCCAAGTTGGCCCGGCTGGACAAGCTGCCGATGTTTCAAGAGGACCCGTCCCAGGTCAAAAAACTCGGCTTCCGTGTACTGGACCGCCAAAACCGGCCGGTCGATCCTGACTTGATTGACTGGTCCACCATTTCGGCAGACGCGTTCCCCTATCGATTGCGCCAGGAACCTGGCCGCCGCAATGCGCTGGGCCAGGTTAAGATCATGTTTCCCAACAAGCATGCGGTCTATCTGCACGACACGCCGGACCGCGAGCTTTTCAGCAAGCAAAACCGCGCTATTTCTTCCGGCTGCGTCCGGACTGAGGATGCGCTGGGGCTTTCGGAGTGGCTATTGTCCGAAACGCCTGGATGGACGTCCGAAAGGATTGCCAGGGCTGTCGCTAGCGGCAAAGTGACGACAGCATCGCTGGCGGAACCGGTCCCGGTCCATCTCCTCTATCACACCACCACGATCGATGATTATGGCAACGTCCAATATTTGGACGACGTTTATGGCCGCGATGGGGCCGTACTCGCCGGGCTAAGAGCCCCGCCGCCGGAACTCAGGGCACAAAACTAGCCGTAACCGAGCGGTGCGCAGCGGGCCCCGCCCCGTCTCGCGATTGTGATCCCTACGGCCCGCGCGGCTGGCTATAATCCGGACCAAATTCCCCCGTTCACCCGTAAGTGTAGAGCGTCAGCCTTCTTGATTGAAGTGTTGCCTCGCATTGCCTCGCCAGAACTCCTCGATGGCCGGGCACTCGCTGGTGCAATCGTCCTTGAGATGGGCGGTGCGGAACTTGCGCCCATTGGCCAGGGCGTCTTGCGCGAAGTCGAGCGACCACGCTGGTTGGCTGCGATCGGGCACCAGCAGCCTTCCCGGGCTTCTCGGCGGATCTTCTGGCGTTTGGTGCGGCGAGGCCGCAACCAGCTCCTTCCGGTAGAGGCGCTCGACATGGAGCCGCAGCGCCGCGGAAACCGGCGCAAGCCAGCACTCCGGATCGGCTTGCCAATTCCTGTCTATGGCCGGCCCCTCCAAAAAGCCGACCTCCGATGACTCATCGAAAACCCGTCTTGGGAATCGCAAAAATCCTCTCGAACTAAACCATGTCAAAGTAGTGTTAGCCGCCCTATTTACTCAGTGCCGCCAACACTTTCGGCGGCGACATCGGCAGTTCCGCCATCCGCTTGCCGGTCGCATGATAGACCGCGTTGGTGATGGCGGCCAATGGCGGCACGATCGGCACTTCGCCGGCGCCTTTGACGCCATACGGGTGCTTCTCGTTCGGTACTTCGATGACGACCGTGTCGATCTTCGGCAGGTCCGACGCCACCGGCATGCGGTAGTCCAGGAAGCCCGGATTATCGACGTGGCCGTCCTTGTTGTAGATGTACTCTTCGTTCAGAGCCCAGCCGATGCCCTGCACGACGCCGCCTTGAATCTGGCCCTCGACATAGTCCGGATGCATGGCCCGGCCCACGTCCTGGCTGGCGGTGTAGCGCAGGATTTTCACATGGCCGGTCTCCGGATCGACCTCCACGTCCACCATATGCGCCGCGAACGCGCCCATATGGCCGGTCGCATTCAGGGAGATCGCAGCGGTGATCGGGCCGCCGGTGGATTCGGCTTTCTTGGCGATATCCTCCAGCGACAGCGGGTCGAAGTTACCAGCGTTCTGACCGGCCGGATGGGCTGCGCCGTCGCGCCATTCGACGGCCTCCTCGTCGATACCCCAGGTCTTCGCCGCGCGCGACTTGAGCGTTTTGATGACCTGCCCCGTCGCCTCGTTTACCGCCATGGCGGAGGCGAAGGTCACGCGGCTGCCGCCGGTGACGCCGCTGATGCCGATATTGTTGGTATCGCCGATCTGCGCATTGACCTTGCGATAGTCGATGCCCAGCATCTCCGCCGCGATGTTGACCATGGAGGCGCGGCTGCCGCCGATGTCCGGATGGCCGGTGATCACCAGAGCGGTGCCGTCCTCGTTGATGTGCAACTGCGCACTCGACTCGCCGCCTGCATTGCCCCAATAGCCGACCGCGACGCCGCGGCCCTGGTTCGGGCCCAGCTTGATCTTGGCGTTCGGGTGATTTTCGACCGCGGCGATGCATTCCAGCATGCCGGCCTCGCCGATCTTCGCGCCATAAATCGTCGGCTCGTCCGGGCCGATCAGGTTGCGTTTCCGCAACTCGAATGGGTCGAGGCCCAGTTTCTCGGCAGCCTCGTCCAACAGGCACTCGAACACATAATTGCCCTGCGGCGCCCCCGGTGCGCGGTAGGCGGAGACGTTCGGGCGGTTGGAGACGACGTCAAGGCCTTTGACCTCCGCATTGTCGATCTTGTAGCTGGAGAAAGAGAAGTGACAAGCCCGGCCGACCGGCGATCCCGGATACGCGCCGGCCTGGAAGTTATAGGCGCCTTGCACAGCGGTAATCTTGCCGTCCTTGGTAAGGCCGACTTTGAGGTTTGCGGACATGCCGGCGGCGGGACCGGTGGAGCGGAAGACCTCTTCCCGGCTCAACTGCATCTTGACCGGGCGGCCGGATTTCTTGGAAAGCACCATCGCGACGGGCTCCAGGAAGACAATGGTCTTGCCGCCGAAGCCGCCGCCGATTTCGGCGGGGATCGCCTTGATGTCGCCGGTCGCCATGCCGGCAACCAGCGCTGTCACGTTGCGAACCATGAACTGGCCCTGGCTGCTGCTCCAGACGGTGGACTGGGAGTCTGGCTTGTAGCTGACGCAGCAGGCTTGCGGTTCGATGTAACCTTGGTGCACCGCTGCGGTCTTGAAGGTGCGCTCGACGATGACGTCAGCGGCGGCAAAGCCGGCTTCGACGTCGCCGGTTTGCACCGTCAGGATGTTGGTGATGTTCGAGGGGCCCTCGACGCCTTTCGTGCGGATCCAGTCGTGCAGGATCGGTGCACCCGGCTGCATCGCCTCGTCCACATCGATGACGTGCGGCAGCACCTCGTAATCGACCTCGATCAGGTCGAGCGCGGCTTCTGCAATGCGGGCGCTGGTTGCGGCTACGGCGGCCACGGGATGGCCGGCATAGAGAGCTTTGTCACGGGCCATGCAACCGCGGGCGATCCAGCGCAGGTCATTCGGGCCCATCGGCACCGGAATATCCCGCGGAATGTCGGCCAAGTCCGCGCCGGTCACGACCGCGAGCACACCTTTCATGGCCGCCGCTTTCGAAGTGTCGATCGATTTGATCACGGCGTGAGCGTGCGGACTGCGCAGGACCTTGCCCCAAATCATACCGGGCATGGTGAAATCCGCCCCATACTGTGCCGACCCGGTAACCTTGTCCGTCCCATCGGGGCGGATGGTGCGTTGACCGATCCATTTATTGGCCGCAATCACGTCATTCATGTCGATGCTTCCCTACCGCCTGCGTGCGAGAAATTCGGAAGCTGTAATCAGAGGCAAACGCCGCGCCGTTGTCAACGTTCCGACTGAGCGCGTGCGCATTTCTTGCACCTGACACAGCGCACGGCGCCGGGCTAAAGACGCTCGAAGGCGGCTGGCTGCCAGTGGGCGATGCCGCCAAAAGACTTCCCGCCCTTCACGACGGTTCAGCACTATTTCTACCCATTGCGCGACAGCGGCGGTGGATTCCAGGGTGAGGTGCAACACCGTGCTCAAGCAAAGCGGATCGTGACGTCTTTGCCTAGCTCAGCGAGGAAGGCCTCGATCGGCGTCTTAGAGACAGACCGGAAATCAACCTTGGTGACTCCGGGGAAAAGCGCTGGTGCGGACGGCGGGACTTGAACCCGCATGGCCAAAGGCCGACAGATTTTCGTACCTGCTACGGCTTTCACCGCCGACGCATAAGCGCCGTTTGGGGTCTGGACTATCCCTTCATCATAACCGGTCACCCGGCCTTAGATGCTGCCCGTCTAGTCTCTACACCTTCCGTATCCGGATCGCGCCGGACAGGCTTGGCTCGGGATTGGCACTAACCGGAAACCGGCCTTTAGCTTTCCCCGAATTTGAGCAGTTCTACTCCCGGCATTTCCACCGAAGCACTCAAGTCGTTCTTTAAGTCTGTTGTGTATACCGATTCCACCACGTCCGCATCGCCGTCGTAGTGCCACATCGAACGCAAGAGTACGACAGGATATTGTCGGCCCGTCATCATCTCTGTGCTCCCATATGGCTCCTGGCAGCGTGTCATTATTCTCCGGTTTCTACTCCTTTCACCTAAGCGTTTGTTTTCTAACTCACATCGTTTCCGCAAAAATTTTGCGAAATGTACAGAAAAGGGTTTTTAAGTCTGCAGTGTCTACCACTCCACCACGCGGCCATCTGTCGAGCGCCGCACTATAGCAGCGCTTTTGCGGCTGGCGAGGGACAGGTTAGCCCAGGTGTCGGGCCAAACCGCACCTACTGCATGAGTTGCGGTAGGAAAAGCGTGATTTCCGGGATGAAGATCAGGAGTATCAAGGTCACGACATCGATTGCCAGGAATGGCATCACGCCCGCAAACACCTCCTCCAGTTTCAAGGGTATCGGCGAGGCGCTTCGAACCACGTAGACGTTCAGGCCGACCGGCGGCGTCATCAGCGACATCTCGGCAAGCTTGATAGAGATCACGCCCAGCCAGATCGGATCGAAACCGGCGCCGGTCAGGATCGGGAACATGACCGGCAGAGTGATCACCATGATCGCAATCGGATCGATCAGCATGCCGAGGAACAGGTAGATCAGCGCGAACGCGGCCAGATAGGCGTATTTGTTGAGCTCCAGCGCCAGCAGGGCATCGGTAATGTCGGTTATCAACCCGGTATAGGTCAGATAGCGGGCAAAAATGATGCCGCCAATGACGATGATAAAGATCACGGACGTGGTCACGCCGGCGTCCTTGAGGGTGTCCAATGTGGTGGCGCGATCCAGCCGCCGTTTGCCCAGGACGATCAGGAACGCACCGAACGCGCCGACCGCTCCGGCATATGTCGGAACGAAGAACCCGGCATAGATGCCACCGATCACCAACAGAAACAGAACGGCAATGCCCCAGACGCCCGATAGGGACTGGAAGCGCTGGCCCCATGAAATGAGCTCGGTCGAGCGGGGGGCCATGTCCGGGCGGTGTTTCGCAATCGCATAGATGCCGGTCATATACATGACCGCCGACAGCAGCCCCGGCACCAGGCCGGCCAACAGCAGGTAAGCGATCGATTGCTCGGTCAGGATGGCGTAGATCACCATCAGAATGCTGGGCGGGATCAGGCTGGCAAGTGTGCCGGAGGCGGCGATACAGCCAGCGCTCAGGCGCTTGTCGTAGCCGAAACGGGTCATTTCCGGCAGGGCGATCTTGGTGAACACCGCGGCATTCACCACGGTCGATCCGCTGGCAGCCCCGAACGCCGCCGATGCCAGGGTCGTCGCCATCGCGAGGCCACCTGGCAGCCGCCCGAGCCAGTTGTACGCGGCCCGGTACAGGTCGCGGGTCAGTCCTGCCTGAGTCGCGAGCGATCCCATCAGGATGAACAGCGGAATAACCGCCAGGGTGAACGAGTTGGTGGTGCTGAACGGGATGGTGGCCAACTGCGCCAGGGCCGCATCCGCCCCAATCGCCAAATACATGCCGAGCACGCCGCAGAGCCCGAGGGCGACGCCGATATGCACGCCCGTGCCCAGCATACCCAGCAATGTGATGGCGACGATCAGTCCTGTGGTACCGGCGTCCATAAGATTACGAAGACTTCCGGTTGGCGGGATCGGGATCGATCAACGTTTCTATGCCTTCCATTTCCCGCCGCAGCACATCTTCGGCGGTAATGGCCTCGCCGCCCTTCACCAGCCGCTCGATGTCGATGGCCAGGTCGATGAACAGTTGCAGGATCAACAGGCCGGTTCCGGCGGCCAGAACGATGCGGGCCGGCCAGAGCGGCACCCGGATCAGACCGAAGGTCGACTCGTCGATCTGCAGGCTGAATTGCGCCTCGTTGATCGCCTGCCACAACAGCAGCGAGAAAAAGACAATCGCCATCAGGTTGGCGAAGATATCCATCGCCGCCTGGGTGCGGGGACCGGCACGGGTGTAGAACAGCTCGACGCGGATATGTTTGCGGCGGATTTGCGAGTAGGTGAGCGCCCCGAACACGATCACCACCATCGTGCTTTCGGTGATCTCCAGCGCGCCATGCACCGGCGTGCCGAACGCCTGAGTCCCAATCACGTCGGCGGCGCCAAGCAGGGTGGAGACCACCATGCCGAATCCGCCGACCAAGAGGATGGCCAGGGCTACAGGCTCCAGAATTCTGCTGAGATGCCTCAAGGTCGGCTGCCGTTCGCGAGGGGGTGCACGGGTCCGCGTACTCTGTGCCGGGGAAAGTCACCCAGCCGCCCGATAGATGGCGGCTGGGTGCTGCGAGGTATCAGTGACGGGAGGTCTAAGTGCTACTTCGTCCACTCGCGCCAGGCCGACTCGACCTCCTTGGCCTGGTCGCCCATGCCGCGGGATTTCAGCGACTCCGCCCACTCGGCCAGAAGGTCCGGCGTCGCCGCCTTCCACTTGGCCAGTTCCGCCGCCGGGAACTCCTTGAACTCGCCGCCGCCCTCTTCGATTTTGGCGATAGAGGCGGCCGTGCCGGTTTCGAGCCAGTCCAGATAGTCCTGCTGGCTCTTCTGGGCCTGGTCGGTGAAGATTTCCTGGATGTCGGCCGGCAGCTTGTCCCAGGTGCGCTTGCCGATGACGATCAGGTGCCCGGTGATCACCATCACCGGGCCGCAATTGTACTTGCCCGGCTCGTACAGGCGCAGGCTTTCGATATTGCCGGCGTTCAGGAATGAGTAATCGATGGTGCCGCGTTGCAGCGCCTCATACACCTCCGTCGGCTGCACCGTCACCGGCACCGCGCCGATGGCGTTGTGCATTTTCGGCACGTCCGCTCCGAACGACCGGATTTTCTTGCCCTTAAGCGCTTCGACCGTGGTGCAATCCGGCGACGGCCCGGTCAGGTAGTACGCACCCAGCGGTTGATGGAACAGGTAGTTGACGTTGATCTTGTCGGTTTCCTGCTTGAAGACGGGGAACTCCTTATAGGAGCGCCGCAGGATGCTGATCGCCTGTTGCGGCTCGTCGAACA
>CAXBDI010000024.1:0-41571 GCA_963974445.1 uncultured Alphaproteobacteria bacterium | reverse complement strand
ACATCGTTGGTGGATTGCTTCGACTGCGCCTCGCAACGACGCCGAACAGTGAAATGATATGGCGACCCACCGGCGTCATTGCGAGCCGCCGCAGGCGGTGCGGCAATCCATCGGTATCGCCACGATACATCGTTGGTGGATTGCTTCGACTGCGCCTCGCAACGACGCCGAACAGTGAAATAATAGTGTGCTTGACCTGTGTTCTGATAAATGAATATTTTCAAAAAAATTCATTTATCCACTTATAGAATTGAGACATCCAGCCATGGCAGAAGATCCTCAAGCCCCGCCCTCCCCCGTCGCCGCACTCGGCGGCGTCCCGCAGACGCTGGCGGCACGGATCGTCGCCTGGCGTTGGGTTTGGCCGGTTGTGGCTGTGGCTCTACTGGGGTTCGCATTTGTCGGTCTTGGCCGGATTCAGTTCGATCCCAGCGCCCGACAGTTCTTTGCTGAGGAGAACCCGGATCGTATCGCGTTGGAGGCGTTCGAACTGCAATTCTCCAAAGACGACAACCTGATGATCGTGCTGGCGCCGAAAGGCGGCGACGTGTTCACGCCGGAGATGCTGGCGCTGCAGGGCCGTATCACCGAATGCGCCTGGCAGTTGCCCTATGTGCGCCGCGTCAACTCGCTGACCAACTTCCAAAACACCTTCGCCGAGGCGGACGACATGATCGTGCGCGATCTGGTGCCCGACCTGCCCTATGGCGAGCCGCGTCCCGGCGGCGAATGCGACCTGGCCTCGGTCGATCCCGGCGCGGTCTCTGCCGAGACCGCCGCAGAAGCGCGGGCGACCGCGCTCGACCGGGTCGAGTTGGTGGGCAACATGGTCTCGCCCAGCGGCCACGTCGCGCAGATCCAGGTGCTGTTCAAGCTGCCGGAGGTGGATAAGACCGTAGAGGTGCCCACGGTTGTGCGCGAGGGGCAGGCGCTGCGCGACGCCATCGAGGCCGCCTATCCCAATGTCGATGTCAAGCTGTCCGGCAGCACGATGATCAACAACCAGTTCGCGGTATCGGGTCAAGAAGACGGCCAGACGCTGACCCCCGTAATGTTCGTCGTCATATTGCTGATCGTCGGCGTTATGCTGCGCAGTATCGCCGGCGTGCTGATGACCCTGGTGGTGATCGTCATCTCGGCACTCAGCGGCATGGCGTCGCTGGGGTGGACCGGCACGGCGCTGAATTCGGTGACGGTGCTGGCGCCGCTGATGATCTCCATCCTGGCGGTCGCCAGCGCGGTGCACGTGCTCGCCAGCGTGCGGCAGACCATGGCGGAGACGGCGGACCGCAAGGAATGGGCGCGGCGCGCGCTGTCCGAGCATATGGTGGCGATCTCCGTCGCCTGTATCACCACGGCCATCGGCTTCTTCTCGTTGAACTTTTCGATCTCGCCGCCGTTCCGGGAGTTGGGCAATGTCGTCGGCTTCGGCGTGCTGGTCTCCTGGCTGCTCAATCTGACGCTGCTGCCGGCGATGATCACCTTCATCCCGATGCGCCAGCAAAAGAGCATATCTGCGGCGCGCAAGTGGATGGTGGCTTTGGGCGACTTCGTCGTGGCCTACCGCCGGCCGATCCTGCCGGTGTCGCTGATCCTGGTCGCAGCATTGGGTTTTGGCGCGACCAAGCTGGTGGCCGAGGACGACTTCATCCGCTACTTCGACGAGCGGTATGAGTTCCGCACCGACACCGACTTCATCGAGGCGAACCTGACCGGCCTCAACCTGCTGGAATGGCCCATCGATTCCGGCGCCGAGCAGGGCATCAACGATCCGGAGTATCTGGCCAAGGTCGCGGCGTTTGCCGATTGGCTGCGGGCCCAGCCGGAGGTCGCGGCGGTGCGCACCGTCACCGACACGATCAAGCGCCTGAACATGAACATGCACGGCGACGACCCGAGCTATTTCCGCCTGCCTGACAACCGCGAAGAGGCGTCGCAGTATCTGTTCCTCTATGAGTTGTCGCTGAACTACGGCATGGACCTGACCGACCAGATCAACGTCACGCGGTCCACCCTGCGCATCAACGCGTCGATGCCGTTCGCGACCACCGGTTCGTTGCGGGAGATGACGGCCAGAGCCAACGCCTGGTTCGATGCCAACGCGCCGGAGTTGAAAACCACGCCGACGGGGCTCAGCCATGTCTTCACCCTGATCTCGCACCGCGATGTCCGCGCCATGCTGACCGGCACCGTCGTTGCCCTGATCCTGATTTCCGGGGTGATGCTGCTGGTGCTGTGGGACTGGCGCATCGGGCTGATTTCGCTGATCCCCAACCTGACGCCGGCGCTGATGGGCTTCGGCCTTTGGGGCTATACCGTCGGCAACGTCACCCTGGCGATTGCCGTGGTGATCGCGGCGACGCTGGGCATCGTCGTCGACGACACGGTGCACTTCCTGGTCAAGTACAAGGCCGCCCGCCGCAAGGGCCTCTCGCCGGAAGATTCGGTGCGCTATGTGTTCGACCGGATTGGCATGCCCTTGCTGGTGACCACGCTGGCGCTGATCGCCGGATTCTTTGTGCTGTCCTTCTCCGGCTTTGCGGTCAACGGCGATCTGGCGAAACTGACGCTGATCACCATCGCCTTCGCGCTGCTGGCCGATTTCTTTCTGCTGCCGGCGCTGTTGATTCCCCTCGACAAGCTGTCCGAGAAAAAAGGAGCTACGATGATGAAAGCCGCCGCATCCACCACAACAGCCGCCGCGCTGGCCGTTGTAGCCGTATTCGCGCTGCTGTCGGGCCAAAGCGCCCACGCGCAATCGCCGGAGGAAAAGGGCCTGGCCATCGCAATCGAAGCCGACAAACGCGATCTCGGTTGGGGCGACCAGACCGCCGACGGCACCATGGTGCTGCGCGACGCCGGCGGCACCGAGAGCCGGCGGGTGTTCCGGTCGCTGAACCTGGAAGACCCGTCGCCCGCCAACGGCGACAAGGGCATCATCGTCTTCACCACGCCCCGCGACATCCGCGGCACTGCCCTGCTGACCCACTCGAAGATCGAACCTGCCGACGACGACCAATGGCTGTTTCTGCCGGCGATCAAACGAGTGAAGCGCATTTCGTCATCGAACCGCACCGGCAAGTTCGTCTCGTCGGAGTTCTCTTACGAAGATCTGGGCAGTCAGGAGGTGGCGGACTACGACCACAAATTCATCCGCGACGAGCCTTGTCCCGGTGCGGAGGAACTCACCTGCTTCGTCACCGAAAGCTATCCGAAGAACCCGCGCTCCGGCTATTCCAAGCGGGTCGCCTGGATCGATCAGGACCACTACCGGCTCTACAAGATCGACTTCTACAACCGCCGCGGCGAGCATGAGAAGACGCTGACTTTCTCTGGCTACAAGCAGTACCTGAACCAATACTGGCGCGCAGACCTCCTGCGCATGGAAAACCGCCAGACCGGCAAATCCACCGACCTGGTGTGGGACGACTATCAGTTCAGAACCGGCCTGGACGAGGGCGATTTCAGCAGCCAGGTGCTGCCGCGCATGGCGCGTTAAAGGCCGGCGATGCACGCATCCTCTCGCAAAGGCTTCGGGCCATCCCTTGGCGCAGCCGCCGCCGCGGTGGCGCTGCTGACGGGTTCGCAGGTCCTGGCGGCGGAGAGCGGTCAGGGCTTGACGCCGGAGTATTGGGAGTTTTTCGGCCAGGTACAACTCGAACTGACCGGATTTGCCCAGGACCCGCTGTCGTCGACGCAAACCCGCGACGATATCTCGGTTGCGGCCCGCCCGACGCTGCTGGCGGAATGGCTGGGCGGCGATCTGGCCTTCAAGCTGACCCCGTTCGGCCGACTGGATGCAGCCGACGACCGGCGCACCCATTTCGACCTGCGCGAGGCGAAGCTGGACTACCGCAGCGGCGACTGGTCTTTCACCATCGGCGCCGACTTCGTCTTCTGGGGCAAGACCGAGGCAGTGCATCTGGTCGACATCGTCAACAGCGACGACCGGGTCGAGAGCCTGGACCTGGAGGACAAACTCGGCCAGCCGATGCTGCGGGCAACCCGCTACACTGAATACGGCGCGTTCTCGGCCTTCTACCTGCCCTATTTCCGCGAGCCGACCTTCGCCGGCGAGGACGGGCGGCTGCGTGGCCGACTGCCGGTCGATACCGGCTCACCGATCTATGCAGTGGATGGCGACGAGTGGGCGCCCTCGTTCGCTCTGCGCTGGGCGCATGTGATCGGCGATGTGGATTTTGGCGTCTCCGGTTTCTATGGCACCAGCCGCGATGCGGCGTTCCGGCCCGCAAATTTCAACGCCCTCGGCCAGCCGACGGTGTTGCGCCCGGTCTATGACGATATCTGGCAGATCGGCTTCGACGGTCAATATACCTCCGGCCCGGCACTGTGGAAGCTGGAGGCGATTGGCCGGCTCGATCAACTCGACCGTACCGGGCAGCCCAACGACTATGTCGCGGTGACCGGCGGCATCGAATACACGCTGTTCGGCGTCGCCGAGACCAACGCCGACCTGGGCCTGATCCTGGAAGGCGCATGGGATAGCCGCGGTGAGGATGCGCTGACCCCGTTCGAGGAAGACGCCATCTATGGCGTGCGTCTGGCGCTGAACGACGAGGCCGACACCTCAATCCTGCTTTTTGGTGTTACGGACGTGGTCAGCGGCGGCACCAGCGTACGGCTGGAGGCGGAGCGCCGGCTGTTCGGCAGTTGGAAGCTGGAGGTGGAAGGCCAGGCTTTCCTCAACACCCAAGAGTCCGACTTGGAGTACGGCCTGCGCCGCGATTCGTTTGCCCGCCTGACGCTTTCCTACTTCTGGTAACGTCGTACTATGACATCCAGCCCAGCGTCTGGCCCCATCCTGGACTAAAGATAACACCTTGATAGACCGGTCGCACGAAACGGACACCGCCGAGGAAACACGCACCGCCATCGTTCGGCAGGCGATGGAGTTGTTCGCGCACTATGGCTATTCCAAAACCAATATCAGCGACATCGCCCAAGCCTGTGGCATGTCCGCCGGCAATCTCTATCGTTATTTCCGCAACAAACAGGCTATCGGCCACGCTGTGGTCGCCCTGTTCTTTGAGGAGGTCGACCGCCGCATCGAGGCGGGGTTGGACAACAGCGTCAGCGCCGAAACGCGGGTCCGCTTCGTCATCACCGAGGCAGTGATGCACACCGTGCGAGAGTTGCGGCAGGCCCCGAAGATCGTCGAACTGTCGGAAATGATTTGCGAGACCGAGGAGGGCCTGGCTGTTGTCGGCGTCCATCTGCATCGCGGCCACGAGCGGCTGACCGCGCTAATCGCGCAAGGCGCCGCCGCCGGGGAATTCCGCGTGCGGGATGCAGCAAAGGCGGCCCGCGCGGTCCAGATGAGCACAAAGTTCTTTCACATCCCCTTCGCCATCGCCCAACACGGGCTGGACCAGATCGAGCAGGATCTGGCGCTAACCCTCGACCTGCTCTGCGCCGGATTGCGCAACGGCGACGGCATCTGACCACGAGACTTCCGCGATTGGGTTGATCTGCGGGCTGAGCCGCCCATATTGCTGCCGATTGCTTTGTTCATAACAGAGGAAACCGCATCATGACCGACGCCGCAGAGTCACCATCTGAATCCATGGAATTTCAGGCGGAAGTGGGCCGGTTACTGGATCTGATGGTCCACTCAGTTTATTCGGAAAAGGAAGTGTTCCTGCGAGAGTTGATCTCCAACGCGTCCGACGCTTGCGACAAGCTGCGCTATGCAGCGCTGACAGACCCTGCACTGGCAAGCGAGGCCACCGATTTCCGCATCACCGTGCAGCCGGACAAAGACGCCCGCACCCTGACCCTCACCGACAACGGCATCGGCATGAGCCGGGAGGACCTGGTCGAAAACCTGGGCACCATAGCCCGCTCAGGCACCGCGGCTTTCGTCGAGCAGTTGAGCGGCGATGCCAAGAAGGACGCCACCCTGATCGGCAAGTTCGGCGTCGGCTTCTACTCCTCCTTCATGGTGGCCGAGCGTGTGCATGTGGTCAGCCGCAAGGCCGGCGAAAGCGTCGCCCACGCCTGGCAATCCGATGGCCGCGGCGCCTTCACCATCGCACCGGCGGAGAAAGAAACAACGGGAACCACTATCACCCTTCACCTGCGCGACGGCGAGGACGAGTGGCTGGAGCCGCACCGGTTGCGCCAGATCATCAAGACGTACTCCGACCACATCGCCATTCCGGTAGCCCTGATAGAAGATGCCGAGAAGGAGCCGGAAACGGTCAACGCCGCCTCCGCCCTCTGGTCGCGCCCGCGCAGCGAAATCAGCGAAGAGCAGTACAAGGAATTCTACCACCACGTCGCGCATGCCATGGACGATCCATGGGCGACCGTACATTGGCGGGCCGAGGGCAACATCGAATACACCGGACTGCTGTTCATTCCCGGCTCGAAGCCGTTCGACCTGTTCCATCACGAGCGCAAGAACCAGGTCAAACTGTATGTACGCCGCGTCTACATCACCGAAGGCGTCGAAGAGTTACTGCCGGGCTGGTTGCGCTTCCTGCGCGGCGTCGTCGATTCGGAGGATCTGCCGCTCAATCTCAGCCGCGAAATGCTGCAGAACAACCCTGTCGTCCGGCAAATTCGTAACGGCCTGACCCGCCGCATCCTGAACGAATTACAGCAAAAGGCCGAGAAAGAGCCGGACGCCTTTGATGGGTTTTGGGAAAATTTTGGCGCTGTCGTCAAGGAAGGGCTCTACGAAGACTTCGCCCACAAGGACACGTTGCTGAAACTGGCGCGCTTCCGCTCCACCAAGGGCGACTGCTGGATCAGCCTCGCTCAATATGTCGAGCGCATGGCGGAGAACCAGACCGCGATCTACACCATCGCCGGCGACGATCTGGCGACGCTGAAACACTCTCCGCAGTTGGAGGGGTTCCGCGCCAAGGGCGTCGAAGTGTTGCTGTTGACCGACCCGGTCGACGAGTTTTGGACCTCCACGGTGCAGGAATTCGACGGCAAGCCGCTCAAAAGCGCCACCCGCGCCGGCGGCGACCTATCCCAGATCAAAGCCGCCGACGCCGTCGATCAGACCGACGAAGCACCCGAAGGCGCTATCGGCGGCCTGGTCGCCATAGTCAAGCTGGCCCTCGGCGAGGCCGTGAAGGATGTGCGGGTATCCGACCGCCTGACCGACAGCGCCTGCTGCCTGGTCGCCGACGAAAACGACATGGACCTGCACCTGGAAAGGTTGTTGCGCCAGCACGGCCAGACGGTCAAGCAAGCGCCGCGTATTCTCGAACTGAACCCGCGTCATAGCCTGATCAAACGCCTTTCCGACGCCACAAGCGAACCCGGCGCCGGCGACCGCATGGAAAACTATGCCTGGCTGCTGCTCGACCAGGCCCGCATCGTCGAGGGCGAAGCTATCCCAGACCCGATCGCCTTTGCGCAAAGAATGGCCACCATCATGGAAGCATCGGCCGGGCGCGACCCCGAATAGGGCCGGGGTGACGGTTCATCCGGAGTTTTACCGCCGATGCAATTGTCGCAAAAACCGGTCCCGCATCGGGTTGCAGAGGCCGTCTCCGCGCCCTGGCAGCACGACGTGCTGCGGGCTGTGCGCGATCTTGGCTTGCAGGATTGCTGGGTCGCCGCCGGGTTCGTCCGCAACGCCGTCTGGGACCTGCTGCATGGCTATGGGGAGCCAACGCCGCTCGCCGATATCGACGTGCTGTTTTATCTGAATGCGCCCGACGATGCCTACGACGAACAGGCATTGGAGGCTCGCCTGAGCCATGCTCTGCCGCAGCATGCCTGGCAGGTGCGCAATCAGGCGCGGATGCATCACGTCAACGGCTTCCGGCCGTTTACCTCTAGCGCCGATGCCATGTGTCACTGGGTGGAGACGCCGACGGCCATCGGCCTGGCGCTCGACCGGGAGGATCGCTTGCAGGTCAACGCGCCGCTTGGGGTCGCGGACCTGCTTGGCCTGCGTCTGCAACCGGGACCGGCGTTTCGCGGCAACCTGCTGCCGGTCTACCGCCGGCGGGTGCGCGCCAAACGCTGGGCCGAAACCTGGCCGAACCTGCGGGTGTTGGGTTTTTGAAACCCGCATGTACAAGTCATGACTTTCTACTTGGCGTCATTGCGAGGCGGAGCCGAAGCAATCCACCTCACTTTAGGCAGGTAGATTGCCGCGCCGCCGAAGCGGCTCGCAATGACGCCAAAAGTAGGGATGAGGCGCCAATTCCCCCTTACCGCCCCGCCAACGCTTCCGCCAAGGCGAGCACGGCGCGGGCGCGGTCGGCGACGGGTACGTCGATCATCATGCCATCGACGGTGATCGCGCCTTGGCCCTCGGCGAGGGCTTTGTCGTAAGCATCGACGACCTTGCGCGCCTGCGCGATTTCCGCCTCGGAGGGGCCGTAGACCTCGTTGCAGACCTTGACCTGATTGGGATGAATGCAGGACGCCATGCGGAAGCCGGCCCGTTTCGAGCGATTGAAGACCTCATAGAGCTTATCGATGTCGCGGAATTCGGCAATCGAGCCGATGAAGCCCATCGGCGACAGCCCGGCGGCGCGGGCACAGGCGATGATCTGCTGCTTTGGCGCGTACAGCGTCTCCGGCGAGGCGTCCATGCCCATGGACAGTGCGAAATCCTCGGAGCCCAAGGATAGCGACATCATCCGCGGACTGGCATGGGCGATCTCGCGAGCGTTCAGATAACCTTCTGCCGTCTCGATCAGCGGGCAGAACAGGGTGTGGCCGAGCGGCAGGCCCTTCTCCGCCTCGACTTCGGAGACGACCTTGTCGACCTCCTTCACATGCGCCGCCGTATCGGTCATCGGCAGCAGCAGCGCCACCACGTGTTCGGAGACCGCCGCCTCGATATCCTTCACCGCCAGCCGCCAGGGGCGGTTGATGCGGACTGTCACGTCCAGGCCCTGGTCCGCCAGGCGCTTGGCTACAGCCGGCAAGGCGGCGCGCGCTTCGTCCTTGGCGTTCGGCGCAACCGCGTCCTCCAGGTCGAGGATGATCGCGTCGGCGCCGGAGGCCGGGGCCTTCTCGATAAATTTCTCGGCTGTCGTGGGCACGAACAGCATCGAGCGCCAGATGGGGCGGGGGCGGCGGGTGGTCATGGGTAAGGTTCCTGTAGTTTAGTGAAATTCGGCTAGACATTGCTACCGTGTTTCCCGGCCGAACCCGGGCTTGACCCGGGGGCAGAGCCGGGACCTCTTAACGATTTCGCAAGGCCCCGGATCGAGTCCGGGGAACAGGCGATCTTAAATAAACGCCTTCAATCGAGCCGCTGTCTCCTCTGCCAGCACGCGCACAAGCTGGGCGGCGGGCATGTCCCGCGTCAGGCCGACATTCTGGCCGGCCCAAAGCGCCTGATAGGCGCCATCGCCCTTGCCGCCCAACGGAGCCACCAGCGAGCGCTGGGCCGGGTAGGGGGCGATCTGGTTCTCCGCATCGGCGAGTTCGTCCAGCAGGCGGTTGCGGATCGCGCGGGCTGGCTTGCCGGAGTGCAGGCGGGTGACCCGTGTGCTCTCGTCGCCGCCAGCCGCCAGGGCTGCGCGGTGAGGCTCGCTGATCTTCGTGTCCGCATTGCGCAGAAAGGCCGTGCCGACCTGCACCGCGCTCGCGCCCAGCATGAAAGCGGCGGCTGCCGTGTGGCCATCGACGATGCCGCCGGCTGCGATCACCGGCACGCTGACAGCGCGGCAGACCTGGGGCAGCAGCGCGAACAGCCCCGGCTGATGCGCGATGTCTGCTCCCAGGAACGTGCCACGGTGACCACCGGCCTCCAGCCCTTGGGCGATAATGGCATCGACGCCGGCGATCTCCAGCGCGCGCGCCTCCGCGACCGTCGTGGCCGAGCAGAGGATGAAGGCGCCTGTCGCCCGCACCTGCTCCAGCAGCGCCTCCTCCGGCAAGCCGAAGTGGAAGCTGACGACCGCAGGCTTTTCCACCGCCAACATCGCCGCATGATCGGCGGTAAACGTGCCGTACGGCACCGATGGCAGCGGCACGTCGCCGGCATTGTGCTCTTGATAGAACGGGGCGAGGCGGCGGCGCATTTTCTCACCTGTGCCGGTGACGTCGCCGGGCTCGTCGTGGCAGAAAAAGTTGGCGTTCAGCGCCTTTGCCGACATCTGGCGAAAGTGCTGGATCTCCGCCGCTGCCGCCTCCGCCGTCGAGGTGCCGAGACCGAGCGAGCCAAGCGCGCCCGCCTCGCTCACCTCCGCCGCCAGTGCCGGAGTCGTCGCGCCGGCCATCGGCGCCTGAATGATCGGATAGGCGAGGCCCAACCGTTCGGTAAGAGCGTTGCTCGGGAGCATACCTCGGCCCTATTTGTTCAGAAAGTTCAGCGGCAGACCGGCGCGCGGCCAGTCGACGGCGACCAGACGGCCGTAATAGCTCTGGGTGATGAACGCCGTTTTCAGACCATCGCCGCCGAAACAGATGTTGGTGCAGTAGGGGTCGCCCGGCATGGGCACGTGCTCCACCGAGGAGCCATCCGGCGTCATCACGGTGATGCCCGGGTCGAACAGCGTGGCGATGCAAATGCGGCCGTCGGCCTCCACCGCCAGGCTGTCGAAGTTGCGGAAACCGCTGGTGTTGGCGACAAGGCGGCCGCCGTGCGGAATCGGCCACGGCTCCGGCTTGATCTTGCCGGGAGCCTCCAGCGCAAACGCCCACAGCCGCCCGGTCCAGGTCTCGGCGACGTAGACGGTTTTCTCGTCCGGCGACAGGCTGATGCCGTTCGGCGTGATCAGCGGGTAGGCGACCTCCTGGATATGGCTGCCGTCGGCCTTGGCGTAGTAGATGCTGGTGCGGTCCCAATCGCGCGCCCGGGTCTTGCCCAGGTCGGTGAAATACATGCCGCCTTGCTTATCGAAGACGATATCGTTCGGCCCGCGCAACTGCACCTCGCCGCAATGGGTGTACAGCGTCTCGACCGCGCCGGTTTTCAGGTCGACCGCCTGGATCGAGCCGCCCTTGTAGTCATCCGCCTGCGCGATGGAGCGCATGCCGCCATCGTCGGCATAGTGCCACTTGAAGCCGCCATTGTTGCAGATATAGCAGCGCCCGTCCGGACCGATGGCGGCGCCGTTCGGCCCGCCGCCGGTCTCGGCGATCACCTCGGTCGAGCCGTCCGGCTTGACCCGGGTCAGCGTGCCGCGCTCGATCTCCACCAGAATGACGGAGCCGTCGGGCATCGCAATCGGGCCTTCCGGAAAGCGCAGCCCGGTGGCGACGGTACGGGCGGCGGGCGCGGCGGAGGTGATGTGTTCGGTCATGACGATGGGTGCTCCTCTGAGGCATGGCGTTTTGCTATCGTTGCCGCCACTATAAGCCGAACGAATGCCAGGGAGCGAGAGTATGTTGAGCTTTGCCGTCACCGCGGCCAACGGCGCAGTCGAGCGCCTGCCGGTCATCGTGCACCACCTGATCATCGCCGGCTGGACCGGCCGCGATCAGGCCAAGGTACAGGAGCATATCAACGAGTTGAAGGAACTGGGCGTGGCGCCGCCAACCTCGACGCCGGTCTTCTATCCGCTCAGCGCCGCGCTGGTCACGCAGTCCGACGCCATCGAGGTGCTGGGCGACGGTTCGTCCGGCGAGGTTGAGGCGATGCTGATCGGCACGGCGCGCGGCATGCTGGTGACACTGGCCAGCGACCACACCGACCGCAAGGCGGAGGCGTACTCGATCCAGATATCCAAGCAGATGTGCTCAAAGCCTGTGGCTCGCACGGCCTGGTGGTTCGCCGACGTGGCCGACCATTGGGACAAGCTCACCCTGCAAAGCTGGCAGGACGGGGCGGTCTATCAGGACGGCGACTGTACCGCGATGCTGCCACCGCTGGAGATCGTGCGCGGCGCCTGCGGAGCCGACGAACTGCCGGCGGGTTGGGCCATGCCGCTCGGCACCCTGCCGGTGCAAGGCGGTATCCGCGGCGGCGCGGAATTCTCGATGCGCCTCGCCGATCCGGCGACTGGGCGAGCCATCGAGCATGGCTACCGGGTGGAGCAACTGGCGATGAGCCGGTGAGGAAGCGGCGGGGTTTAGCCGAGACCATTGTTCCGTCTCACCCTGAGTAGCGCTCGCCAGAGGGCGTACCGAAGGGCCGCCTACCGCATCCCCGCTTACGTCACCTCGCCATTTCCGATAGGATCGCCGGCGACGCTGATCCACCATAAGAGGAGCCGCCCATGTCCGTCGACCACCCGCTCTCCGCCGGCTGGCGGGACTTTCCGCGCTACCCGGACCCCTCGGTCGAGGTATTGGACCCGCGGTTCCAGCACATAAAGATTTTCTCCGCCGCGGTCGAGCGCCTCTACACCGGCTGCCGCTGGTCGGAGGGGCCGGTGTGGTTCGGCGACGGGCGCTACCTGCTGTGGAGCGATATCCCGAACCAGCGCATATTGAAGTGGGAGGAGGAGACCGGCCAGACCAGCGTCTTCCGCAAGCCTAGCGACTTCGCGAACGGCAACACCCGCGACCGCCAGGGCCGCCTGGTGACCTGCCACCACAGCCGCAAGCTCACCCGGACAGAGCACGATGGCTCGATCACCGTGCTGGCGGATACCTATGACGGCAAGCGGTTGAACTCGCCCAACGACGTGGTGGTGAAGTCGGATGGCTCGATCTGGTTTACCGATCCGATGTTCGGCATCCTGGGCAATTACGAAGGCAACAAGGCGGAGGCGGAACTGCCGATGTGCGTCTACCGGCTGGACCCGGATAGCGGCCGGATGACGGTGATCGCCGACGACATCGACGGCCCGAACGGCCTGTGTTTCTCGCCGGACGAAAGCATTCTGTACGTGGTGGCGAGCCGGTCAGAGCCGACGCGCACCATCGTCGCCTATGACATGTCCAGCGACGGCCGGAGCGTGCAAAAGTCCACCCGCCGCGTGCACATCGACGCCGGCCCTGGCGGCACGCCGGACGGCATGCGCTGCGACACCGACGGCAACCTCTGGTGCGGCTGGGGCATGGGGTCGGCGGAGCTGGATGGCGTCATGGTGTTCGCGCCGGACGGCGCCGCCATCGGGCGTATCCGTCTGCCGGAACGCTGCGCGAATGTCTGTTTCGGTGGCCTGGAGCGCAACCGGCTGTTCATGGCGGCCAGCCAGTCGCTCTATGCCCTCTATGTGAATGCCCAGGGGGTGAAGGGCGGCTGAACCGCGGCGACGGGCGCGATGCTTTCGCTTGCCGATGTGGTAGAGACAGCGAACGATATTCGACGGAGAAGTCTCGATGCCCGACGCCAACTTGCCGAACACAGCTGGCTCCAACCAAGCCGATGTCGCTCTGCTGGAGCGGTTGGAGCAGAAGGTGCTCTGGCTCTCCTCCTGGACGATCCACAACGCCAACAATGTGCGCGAAAGCCGCGACGGGCTGAAGGTCGGCGGGCATCAGGCGTCGTCGGCCAGTGTTTCGACCATGCTGACGGCGCTGTATTTCTCGGAGTTGACCCCGGAGGATCGGGTGGCGGTGAAGCCGCACGCCTCGCCGGCCTATCATGCGATCCAGTATCTGATGGGGCGTCAAAGCCAGGAGCAGTTGGAGCGGTTCCGGGCCTTGGGCGGCGCGCAATCCTACCCCTCGCGGACCAAGGACCAGGACGACGTCGATATCTCCACCGGCTCGGTCGGCTTGGGCGCTGCCTTCACGTCGTTTGCGGCACTGGTGCAGGATTATGTGCAGCGGAAATGGCAGCCAGAGCGCAAGCCTGGCCGCATGGTCGCCATCGTCGGCGATGCGGAACTCGACGAAGGCAACGTCTTCGAGGCGCTGCTGGAGGGCTGGAAGCACGACGTCCGCAACGTCTGGTGGCTGATCGACTACAACCGGCAATCGCTGGACGCCGTCGTCTCCGACCGGCTGTTCGGCAAGATCGACGGCCTGTTCCACGCCATGGGCTGGGACGTCATCACGCTGAAATATGGGCGCAAGCTGCAAGCGGCGTTTGCGGAGCCGGGCGGCGAGGTGCTGCGCGACTGGATCGACGACTGCCCGAACTCGCTCTATTCCGCGCTGGTCTACAAGGGCGGGGCTGCCTGGCGCGCGGAGATCACCGAAGATATCGGCGGTGTGCCTGGGATTTCGGACCTGCTGGCCAAATACGACGACGAAGCGCTGGCCGACCTGATGACCAACCTCGCCGGCCAGGATATGGCGGCGATGATGCAGGCGTTTGCCCAGGTCGATTGGGACCGCCCAACCTGCTTCATCGCCTATACGATCAAAGGCAATAACCTGCCCTTCGCCGGGCATAAGGACAACCACGCCGGCATCATGAACGCCTCTCAAATGGAAGCGTTTCGCGACCAGATGGGCGTGGCGAAGGGCAAGGAATGGGAGAAATTCGCAGGCGTCGAGGACGACGCCCCGGCGCTCAAATCTTTCATCGAGGCCGCACCCTTTCTGCGCGACAAGGGCGCTCACCGCCGCTACGAGGCGGCCAAGATCGCGCTGCCCGACACTCTGCCCGCACCCAAGGGCGAGCGTATGTCGACGCAGGAGGGCTTTGGCCGCGTTCTGTCCGACATTGCCAGGACCGGCGGGCCATTGGCGGACCGGATCGTCACCACTTCGCCGGATGTGACTGTCTCCACCAACCTTGGCGGCTGGGTCAATGCCAAGGGCATTTTCGCGCGCGAGCCTCGCGTCGATGTGTTCCGCGAGGAGCAGGTGGTCAGCGCGCAACGCTGGTCGATGGACCCAAAGGGGCAGCACATCGAACTGGGCATTGCCGAGAACAACCTGTTCCTGATGCTGGCGGCGCTCGGCCTTTCCGGCCCGCTGTTTGGTGAGCGCCTGCTGCCTATCGGCACGCTCTACGACCCGTTCATCATGCGCGGCCTGGATGCGTTGAACTATGGCCTCTACATGGACTCGCGCTTCATGGTGGTGGCGACACCATCGGGCCTGACGTTGGCGCCGGAGGGCGGGGCGCACCAATCGATCGAGACGCCGCTGATCGGCATGGGCCTGCCGAACCTCGCCTATTTCGAGCCAGCTTATGTGGACGAGCTGACGGCGATCATGCACTGGGGCTTTTCCCACATGCAGGCCGATGCGGACAGCGATGAAGGCGGCGGCAGCGTCTATCTGCGCCTCTCCACCCGTTCGCTGGCGCAACCATCGCGAAAATTGGATGTAGCGGCGGTGGTCCGCGGCGGCTATTGGCTGCGCAAGCCCGCCGGCGAGGCCGACCTGGCGCTGATCGCCATGGGCGCAACCCTGCCGGAAGCGCTGGAAGCCGCCGAGCAACTCTCCGAGGATGCGCCGGGTCTGGGTGTTTTGGTCGTGACCTCGCCCTCGCGGCTGCATCGCGGCTGGCGGCAGCGCGGGCGCGACTCTTGGATCGGCGGGCTGCTGGGGGACCTGGCGGAGGATGCGGCGCTGGTAACGATCTGCGACGGGCATCCGGCGACGCTCTCCTGGCTAGGCAGCGTGCAGCAGCAGCCGTTGAAGGCGCTGGGGGTCGAAGATTTCGGCCAATCCGGCGATATTCCCGACCTCTATCGCGCTCACGGTCTGGACGCAGAGGCGATCCTGGATGCCGCGGCAGTGGTGCTGACGGACCGCCTGCGCTGAACGGCGCGCGCCTTTCCCTTGCGCTGGGGCGCTGGCTGCGCTATCTGGCGCGCTTCCGTAATGCGGGCGTGGCGGAATTGGTAGACGCGCTGGATTTAGGTTCCAGTGGCCTTAGGCCGTGGGGGTTCGAGTCCCTTCGCCCGCACCAATTTCCGCCTACAGACGCCATGATCCAAAGGGCTTTGAAGAGCAGCCAATGCAGGTTACCGAAACACTGAACGACGGGTTGAAGCGCGAGTTCGATTGCGTCATCGCCGCATCGACGATCAACGAGAAGGTCGATGCCAAGCTGAAAGACCTTGCGCCCACGGTGAACCTGCCCGGTTTCCGCCCCGGCAAGGCGCCGATGAAGATCTTGCGCCAACGTTTCGGCAAAGCTGTCACCGGCGAGGTTCTGGACGAGACGCTGCGCGACGGCATTCAGGGCGCGCTGGACGAACGCGGCATCCGCCCGGCAATGCAGCCCCAGGTCGACATGACCGAGGAATACGCCGAGGGCAACGATCTCAAATTCTCCCTGAAGGCGGAGGTTCTGCCGGAGATCGAGCCCATCGACTTCTCCACCCTGGAACTGGTCAAGCTCGAACCAGACGTGCCGGACAGCGAGGTGGAGGAGGCTTTGGGCCGGATGGCCGAAGGGCAGCGCGAGCGCATCGATGTTGTCGAACCGCGACCTGCCGCCAATGACGACGTGGTGGTCATCGACTTCGAAGGCTCCATCGACGGCGAATTGTTCCCGGGCGGTGCGGCGGAGGATTACGAACTGACCCTCGGCACCGGCCAGTTCATTCCCGGCTTTGAAGAGCAACTGGTCGGCATGACGGTCGGCGAGGAAAAGACGGTGACCGTCAATTTCCCCGACGATTACGGCGCGGAGCATCTGGCCGGCAAGGAAGCCTCCTTCGCTGTCAAAATGAAGGGCCTGAAAACCCTGGCCCCGGCCGAAGTCAACGAGGCGCTGGCCGAACGCTTCGGTGTCGAGAGCCTGGACGCACTGCGCAAACAGATGCGCGAGACCATGGAGCGCGAGTACGCCGACGTCGGCCGCAACCGGATCAAGCGCGACCTGTTCGACAAGCTGGACGAACAGCATTCCTTCGACCTGCCGCAAGTCCTGGTCGAGCAGGAGTTCAACGGCATCTGGGAGGAGTTGCAAAAGCAGCTGGACGGCGAGAACGCCGAGGAAGTCCGCGAAGGCAAGACCGACGAGGAACTGCGCGAGGAGTACCGCAAGGTGGCCGAGCGGCGGGTCCGCCTCGGGCTGCTGCTCTCCGAGGTCGGCAAGCGCAACAATATCGAGGTCAGCACCGAGGATATGCAGACCGCCATCGCCCGCCAAACCGCCCAGTTCCCCGGGCAGGAGGAGATGGTGCGGAAATACTATATGGAAAACCCTCAGGCTCTCGGCCAATTGCATGCGCCGCTCTTGGAAGACAAGGTCGTCGACTACATCTTAGAGTTGGCCAAGGTCGAGGTGCGCAAGGTGCCGCCGGCCGAACTGCTCGCCGACCCCGACGCCCCGGCGGATGACAACGCCTCGACCGAGACCGCACCCAAAGCCGAATAGGTTCGGCTATTGCTGACGACAAAAGGACCAGCGTTGTGACCCAAGACGCACGCGATCTCTCCATGAACAATCTCGTGCCCATGGTGGTGGAAACCACCAACCGCGGCGAGCGGGCGTATGACATCTATTCGCGGCTGCTGCGCGAACGAATCATCTTCCTGACCGGCCCGGTGCACGACGGCGTTTCCACTCTCGTTTGTGCCCAGTTGCTGTTTCTGGAGGCGGAGAATCCCAAGAAGGATATCTTCTTCTACATCAATTCGCCCGGCGGCGTCGTCTCGTCCGGCCTGGCGATCTACGACACCATGCAATACATCCGCTGCGAAGTATCGACCGTCTGTATCGGTCAGGCGGCCAGCATGGGCTCGCTGCTGTTGGCCGCCGGTGCGCCTGGCAAGCGCTATAGCCTGCCGAATGCGCGGATCATGGTGCATCAGCCGTCCGGCGGCTTTCAAGGGCAAGCGTCGGATATCGAGATCCACGCGCGCGAAATTCTGGCGCTGCGCAAGCGGTTGAACGAAATCTACGTGCATCACACCGGCCAAAGCCTCAAAACCATCGAGGATTCATTGGAGCGCGACCGCTTCATGACCGCCGACGAAGCCGAGGGCTTTGGGATCATCGACCAGGTGGTCGCCAAGCGCCCAGAGCCGGCGGAAGAGGAATAACCGCCCGCCCATTGGGGTAATGTTTTGAATCCAGTAAGTTTTCTTCACCAGAATGACAGGCGCGGTCTTTGGCTGCGCCTGTTGCCGTCTGATGTTTCGGCCCAGACCCATTGTCGGCTGGTCCGAACCCTGGCAACATGTTCGGTGGAGTACGCGGACCAAGTGGAAAGCTTATGAGCAAATCCGGCAACAGCGGCGACGCTAAAAACACCCTGTACTGCTCCTTCTGCGGCAAGAGCCAGCATGAAGTGCGCAAACTGATCGCCGGACCGACGGTGTTTATCTGTGACGAGTGCGTCGAACTCTGCATGGATATCATTCGTGAGGAACACAAGAGCACTCTCGTGAAGAGCCGTGATGGCGTCCCAACGCCGCGCGAAATCTGTAAGGTACTGGACGACTACGTCATCGGCCAATCGCATGCAAAACGTGTGCTGTCGGTGGCGGTGCACAATCACTACAAGCGCCTGGCGCATTCGGGCAAGGCGAACGAGATCGAGATCGCCAAGTCAAACATCATGCTGATCGGCCCGACCGGCTGCGGCAAGACCCTGTTGGCGCAGACATTGGCTCGGATTCTCGACGTCCCGTTCACCATGGCCGACGCGACGACGCTGACCGAGGCGGGCTATGTGGGCGAGGATGTGGAAAACATCATTCTGCGCCTGTTGCAGGCCGCCGACTACAACGTCGACCGGGCGCAGCGCGGTATCGTCTATATCGACGAGGTCGACAAGATTTCGCGCAAGTCCGACAACCCCTCAATCACCCGCGATGTCTCGGGTGAGGGCGTGCAGCAGGCTTTGCTGAAGATCATGGAGGGCACGGTGGCCAGCGTGCCGCCACAGGGCGGACGCAAGCACCCGCAGCAGGAATTCCTGCAGGTCGATACCACCAATATCCTGTTCATCTGTGGCGGCGCATTCGCCGGGCTGGAGAAGATCATCTCGCAGCGTGGCCAGGGCATGCAGATCGGTTTTGGCGCCGACGTACGCTCGCCGGACGACCGGCAGACTGGCGAGATCTTGCGAGGTATTGAGCCCGCCGATTTGCTGAAGTTCGGTCTGATTCCCGAGTTCGTTGGCCGCATGCCAGTGCTGGCGACCCTTGAAGACCTCGATGAACCGGCGCTGGTCGAGATTCTTACAACGCCCAAGAATGCGTTGCTGAAGCAATATCAGCGGCTGTTCGATATGGAGGGTGTGGACCTTAAATTCACCGACGACGCGCTGAAAAGCGTCGCCAAGCGGGCCATCGAGCGCAAGACCGGCGCCCGCGGATTGCGGTCTATCCTCGAGTCGATTCTGCTCGACTCGATGTATGATCTGCCGACCATGGACGGCGTCGCCGAAGTGGTCGTCAACCGCGAAGTGGTTGAAGGCCGGGCGAAGCCGCTGTCGATCTATGCGGAGAAAAAAGCCGGCGCAGGCCCCGACCTGGCGTCCTAGTCGCATTGGGTTGATGGAGGAGTCCGAACTGGGATTCCCTTGAGCCCATGGGCATGCGCACCTGCGTCACCGACGATTTCGAGTGGCGGCAGGCGGTCGGCCCGGATGCGTCTTGGGGCCGGGTGGTGCAGGGCAAGCCAGCGGACTGGCGCGGCTGCGACCTCTACGAAGTCCGCGACGGCAAAATCGCCTAAGGGCAGCTACTGGAAGCAGAACGCCGCGTGAAGGCTGCTTGGGCGCTGGCGTCGTGACAAGCGCGGCTGCAGGTGGCAAGGTTCGGCAATCCGTCCGCCCTCCGATGAAGTCCGCCATGCTCATTCACCCACTCTTCGACCTTTCCGGCAAGGTCGCCGTCGTCACCGGGGCCGCGTCCGGCATCGGCCAATCCACCGCACAACAGTTGGCGGCGCACGGCGCGCGGGTCGTGGTCTCCGCGCCCGACGCCGCTGCGGGCGAAGCGGTGGCCGCCGAAATCAAGGCTGACTGGGCAGAGGGCTCTGGTGACGCCATGGCGATTGCCTGCGATACCGGGGATCGAGACCAGTGCCACAGCCTGATCGACCGGACGATTTCGGTCTGGGGCCGCATCGATATTCTCGTCTGCAACGGGGCGGATCGCAGCGACGAGGACGCAGCAGACGGCATGGCGCCCGATGCCGCCTGGGATCGGACTATGACGGCGCAGGTTCGCGGCAACCTCTGGCTGACCGGACGGGCCTGCCCGGACATGGCCAGCCGCAAGGACGGCGCGGTGATTCTGATCGGCTCTGCCGACGGGCTGCGCGGCGTGCCTGGCAGCAGCGCCCGTGGCATGGCGGCGGCGGCAACCGCGCAATTGGCCCGCGACCTGGCGGTTGAGTGGGGCCCGCACAACATCCGCGCCAACTGCGTCGCACCATCCTTGATCCAACCGGACGGAGCGGAGACGCCGGCAGGCGATCCATCAAGCGTCCAGACCATGCAGTGGACCTATCCTATGCAACGGCTCGGCAAGGCCGAAGACGTCTCCGGCGCGGTTGTCGCGCTTGCGGGCCCGGCCGGCGCGTGGATGAGCGGCCAGACCATCGTCATCGACGGCGGCATGATGGCCGGCTCCGGCCGCGAGGAGGGCTGAACCCATGACCGAAGCCACCCAGACACCCAACATGTTCGACCTCAGCGGTCAGGTCGCGGTAATCACCGGCTCGACGAAAGGCATCGGCAAGGCCATCGCCGCCCGCATGGCGCAGCACGGCGCCAAGGTGGTCGTCTCATCGCGCAAGACCGACGCCGTCGACGCGGTGACGGCGGAGATCAACCGCGATTTCGCAGCGAATGGCGGCGAGGCCATCGGCGTGCCGGCCAACATCGGCCGCCGGCCGGAATGCGAGGCGCTGGTCACAGCCGCGCTCGACCGGTGGGGCCGGATCGACACCTTCGTCGCCAATGCCGCCATCAATCCCTATTACGGCCCGCTGCACGAAATCCCCGAAGACGCCTTCGCCAAGATCATGAGTACGAACGTGCAAAGCCCGATCTGGTTCTCCGCTCTGGTCTGCCCGCAAATGGCGGCGCTGGGCGGCGGTAACTTTATTGTGATCTCATCGGTTGGCGGCCTACGCGGCGATGCGAAAATCGGCGCGTACTGCCTTTCCAAGGCGGCCGACATGCAGTTGGTGCGCAACATGACGGTGGAGTGGGGCCGGCACAATATCCGCGCCAACTGCATCGCACCCGCACTGGTCAAAACCGATTTCGCCCGCGCCTTGTGGGAAAACCCGGTGCGCAACGAAAACGCGCTAATGACCTATCCGCTCAAGCGCTTAGGCGAACCGGACGATATTGCCGGCATGACGGTGATGCTGGCCAGCCGCGCCGGCCAGTGGATCTGCGGCCAGACGCTGGTGGTGGACGGCGGCATGATGGCCGGTATAGGCCGCTACGACTAGCACCGGCGAAACGGCGCCGGTTGCGATGACCGAAACCGTAATGTCGCAATTTCGCCATTGGGTTTTCGTTGATTAGAACCCCCGAGCCTCGTAAGCTTGAACGGTAGGTAAGTAGCTTTACGCGATGTTGGATGAACAATCCTTAGTCGCAGCAGCATAAAGGTACGCGCACAGAGCAAGCAGTAGAAACAGTTGAGTTGCAGGATCGACGACGGATCGGCGTTCGGGGCAAGCTATAGCCTCCCTCGCCATCTCGTGCCGGGCTTACCTATGATTCCGTCGTGCAGATCACGCGCAACTCAGCGGGCTTGCAGACCCAAATAGCCGGTCTGCCATGGAGTGGTTACTAGATCATGTCTGATTTTCACCGGCCGCCGATCAAGGCCGAGAGCGTGACCGTGACGGTCAAATGGTTTAACGCGACCAAGGGATTTGGCTTCGTCCAACTGGACGACGGATCCGACGCATTTCTGCACGCATCCGTGCTCGTGCCGACCGGTCATGACGAATTGACCGACGGCAGCACGCTCGTTTGCGATATCGCCGATGGGCGCAAGGGCCAGCAGGTTGCCGCCGTGCACTCCGTGACCTTGGTGGAAGGCGCACCGCGGCAGCCGCGTGCGCCGCGCGGAGACTTTGGCGGCGGCGGCGGTGGCGGCCCGTTTGGCGGCGAGCGAGGCGGTTACGGTGACCGTGATCGTGGCGGCGACCGGGGCGGTTATGGCGACCGGGGCGGCGACCGGGGCGGATACGGAGGCCCGTTCGGCGGCGGCGGCGGCGGACGTAGCGCTTATGGCCCGCCCCGCGGCGAGCGCGGCGGCGGCTTCGGCGGCGGACACGACCGCGATGACGGCCCGGCGACAGTCGTCGACGGTACGGTGAAGTTCTACAACTCGGAAAAGGGTTATGGATTCATCGCGCCGGACGATGGCAGCCCGGACGTGTTCGTTTCCGGCCGGGTGCTGGAACGGACCGGTGTGACGACCCTCGACTCGAACCAGCGGGTCCGCGTTGCGGCGCGCCAGGGCCAAAAGGGCATGGTCGCCTCCAACGTCGAACTACTCTGATCGACTGCGTTAAGCCGACGGGGACGGTTATTTGCCGTCCCCCCCGGCTGCATCGAATGAGGCCCAGCCCTCCGTTTCGACAGCGGTTCAGGTGTATGAACCGATGCCGACCGTGGATTTTGCGGCAGGCCCCTTCAGCGTTTCGGCCTCCAGGTCGCGCAGATAATCCTGAGCGAATTGCTTGTGCGCCGGCGACAGCATCAGGTGGATCGCTGGCGGAGTAGCCGTACGCGACGAAACCCAACCACGCGCGGCCATGGCGTTGGCTATGGCCATCACGTCCTTCTCGGCATGGGTCAACGCCACCAGCCCCAGCTGCGGCGCGCCGACAGAGGTGAATCCGAATGCGGCAGCCCCGGCTTCGATGACCGAGCGCGCTTCCAGCACATCCCGCGTCGTCTGCCGATAGCCGGCATATCCCAGGTGCTGCAGCACCGCCCAAGCGCCGGCAATCGCCCCGCCGGGCCGGGTGCCGTGCAAGGTCGGCGTCGTCATCTGGCCGCTCGGCCATACGTCGAAGCTGAAGGGTTGATGGGCGTAGAGCTCGGCAGAGCGGTAGAGCACGGTCGAGGCGCCCTTCGGCGCATAGCCGTACTTGTGAAGATCGGCGGAAATGGACCAGACGCCCGGCTCGCGGAAGTCCCAAACCGGCAACTCCACACCGACCTGCTCGGCGAACGGCGAGAAATAGCCGCCAACGCAGGCATCGACATGGCACCACAAATCATGCCGGGCGGCGACCGCGGCGATCTCCGGAATCGGATCGACCAAGCCATAGGGAAAGCAGGGTGCGGAGCCAACCACCATAATCGTCCGCTCGGTAATCGCCGCCGCCATTGCGGTAGCGTCAGCGGTGAAATCGGCGGCGACCGGCACGCGCACCACCCTCAGGTTCATCAAGTGCGCGGCCTTGTTGAAGGCCGGATGCGCGGTGACCGGTGCGACAATTTCCGCGCCGACGGTATCCACTCCCAGTGCCGTGGCGCGGTCGCGGCAGGCCTTCACCGCCATGGTGATGCTATCGGTGCCGCCGGTGGTGAAGGCCCCCGCCGCGCCGGCAGGCGCATGCATCAACTCGTGCCCGATGGCCACGATCTCCGCCTCCATGGCGCCGAGGCTCGGAAATGCCCGAAGGCCGAGCGCGTTCTCCGCCATGTAGGCCAGATAGGCCTGCTCGCCCACCTTGCGGACCGCCTCCCCGGCATTGAAGACGAACAGCGCCGTCCGGCCGTGCCGCCAGTCCGCATCGTTGGCGCGGTATCGCTCCAGCGATGCAGCCAGATCGTTCCAGCCGCGGCCATCGGCCGATAGGTGGGTCATGCATCTCTCCCGAAGTTTGCGCGGGGCTCAGCCGGCCGCCAGGGCCTCCATAAGTGGCCAGGCGTCGGCGGACCGGTCCAGGGCCATAACGGCATCATAGACCCGCTCCGCCCGAACCCTGTTCACGGCGCGGGTGGCATTGGCCCAGAACTTGGCCTCGATATCGGCGGCAGACAGCGGGTTGGCATCCGACCCGCGATTGACGTCTTCGCGGTAGCGCCGGGTTTGGCCGTCCTTGGTGTGCACCACCAACTCGCCGGAATAGTATTTCGGGAACCGGGTATGCGGGTCCTCGGCCCAATCCACCTTGGCCGCCAACGCCAAAGCGGCCCCCTCGCTGAAGGCGCTCGGGTCCAACTCGTCCAAGGTAAAACGGCCGCGCAGCAGGCTTTGCGCGACGATATAGGGCACGGAAAACTGCGCCTCATAGGCGTTTGCCGGACGCTGTTTCTGGGCCAACGGCTCACAGACCACCTGCGCGGGCGTCGGATGAATCAGGGCGGTGATGCGCTCCACCATATCCGGTGTGATACCGTCCGCCCGCATGGCCAGCGTCGCGTCGGCGAACGAGTGGTTAAAATGGCAGGCGGGGTAAGGCTTGAAGCCGACCTGCTCCAGCTCCCACGTCTGCCCGAGGCCGGCGGTGCAGAGGCTGAGATCGGCGTCATTGCCGCCGCCCAGATGCAGGTTGAAGAGACCGTACCGCCCTTCGTAAGCGGCGCCCGGCCCTATGAACCCTTCGCCAGCCATGGCCACCGCGGTAATGCCGGCAACGCCCGCCCACCCCGGATGCAACCGTTTGGTCCAGGCGCCATCGCTCAAAAATTCCAGCGAACCGGCGGCCATGGACAGCGCGATTCCTTGCGCGTCCGTCAGCTTGCGCGGCGGCAATCCCGCCAGCTTGCCGGCGACGAGCGTCGCGCCGAACGCGCCCACCAGACCGGTCGGATGATGCCCGCGCATGTGGAAGCCGCCCTTCGCCGCAGAGCCGATCCGGGCGGCGGTTTCGACGCCGACCAGATAGGCGGTTAGCAGATCGGCGCCCGACGCCTGCATCCGCAAGCTTTGGCCGAAGGCTGTGGTCAGCGCGCTGGCGCTGGCGTGAATGACGCCGGCGGTATGGGTGTCGTCAAAGTCCAAACCATGGATCAGCGTGCCGTTGAGCATCACCTGATCGCGCAATGGCAGCGACATCGGCAGGCCAATCGCCGGATATTCGCCAGCGCCGGCCAGTCCGCTGATCGCGTTGGCGGCGCGTTGGGCGAATTCAAACGTCGTCGACGCCAAGGCGATCCCCAAGCAATCGAGAATGTGCAGCTTAGCGCGCTCGACCACCGCTGCCGGCACATCGGCGAGGCTAAGGCCGTCAGCGAACAAGGCCAACTGCTGCGAAATCGTCGCATCGGCGGCACTGGTCTTGCCGTCAGTCATGGTCGTGGCGGTGCCGGGGGCATTCATGGTCGGGCGTTCCTTCGCAATTGTTGCGGTTACTATACCCAAGGCGGCGGCGATGAACCAGCACCCTCGCGGTGGTCAAGACCATGCTGGCAATCATAGGGCCGGCAATCATACGGACAGGCTCAGTTGTTGGCCTGGCGCCGGCGGCACGCGGAACAAGTCCGTGCGCAGGTCCTGAAACCGGCGGCTGAGCCCGCAGCGCTTGACGGCCATCGCGAACCGTTGCCGGATCAAGTCGGCATAGACGCCGGTACCACGCATCCTCTCGCCAAACCCGCTGCGGTAGAGCGCGCCGCCGCGGGTCTGGCGGATCAGGCTTTCGACCTTGCCCAGCCGGTCCGGATAGTGGGTTTCCAGCCAGTCGTGGAACAGGCCTTTGATCTCCAGCGGCAGGCGGATCAGGGTATAGGCGGCCTCGCTGGCCCCGGCTGCCGCGGCGGCGTCGAGAATCGACTCGATCTCGTGGTCGTTCAAGCCCGGAATGATCGGGGCGACGTTGACGCAAACAGGAATCCCCGCCTGGCGCAAAGCGCGCACGGCATCGAGACGCCGGCCGGGAGCCGCCGCCCTCGGCTCCATCGCACGGGCCAGCTTGCGGTCAAGCGTGGTGATTGACAGCGTCACATGGCCGAGCGAACGGGCGGCAAGGTCCGCCCACAAGTCGATATCGCGCAGCACCAGAACGGACTTGGTCACTGTGCTGACCGGGTGGCAAAATTCCAGCAAAACCTTCAAGATATCGCGCGTGATCAGATGCTCGCGCTCGATTGGCTGGTATGCGTCTGTGTTGGCGCCTAGCAGAATGAGAGCGGGCCGGTATTTGGCAGCCGACAACTCGCCGGCCAACACGTCGGCCGCGTCGAATTTGGCGAACAGTTTCGATTCGAAATCCTGGCCCGGCGATAGGCCCCAATAGGCGTGCGTCGGGCGAGCGTAGCAATAAATGCAGCCGTGCTCGCAGCCGCGATAGGGGTTGATGGTGCGGTCAAATCCCAGGTCCGGCGAGGAGTTATAGGTGATGACGTGGCGGGAGACATCGGCCATGACCTGCGTCGCCACCGTTTCGACCGGTTCGTTGTGCCAGCCGTCGTCGAACGCCTCACGCATCTCCATCTCGAACCGGCCAGACCTGTTCGAGACGGCGCCGCGTCCACGTAGGACGTTTAAGGGAGGTCTCTCGTTCATGGGGCGTAGGATGACAGTTCAAAAAAGAACATGTAAAGAACAAAATTGGCTTGACAGATTGATGTTCCGGAAATATCCTCAACCTCAGCGATTGCCAGTCTGCGCCGTCATCCCAACTTTGAACGCGGGGGCCGATTTGCGCAGTACACTGGCCGCGGTGACGGACGTAGCGGCACACACGATTGTCGTAGATGGAGGATCGACCGATGCGACGATGACGATTGCAACAGAATTCGGCGCACAACTCATACATGCGCCGCGAGGCCGGGGGCAGCAGTTGGCGGCCGGCGCGGCGGCGGCCATGCAATGCCACGATGCGCCCTGGCTGTTGTTTCTGCACGCGGATACCGTGCCTCAGCCGCCGTGGGCCGAGGCGGTCGGACGGCATGTAGCGTTGCCGGCAAACCAGTCGCGTGCGGCGGCATTCCGCTTCGAACTCGACGACCGATCGCCGGCGGCGCGGCGGTTGGAGCGTGCGGTGGAGTGGCGATGCCGCTGGCTGGCTTTACCCTATGGCGATCAGGGGTTGCTGATCCATCGCCTACTGTATCGCGCGGTTGGCGGCTACAGGCCGCTACCACTAATGGAGGATGTGGACATCATACACCGGATTGGCCGCAAGCGGCTGATAATGCTGGAGGCTTCGGCCCGGACGTCTGCAGTCAGATACCGTCGCACTGGTTACTGGCGGCGGTCGGCACGAAATACGACACTGCTGGCGCTGTATTTCCTCGGCGTACCGCCGGATCAGTTGGCGCGCTGGTATGCCTAGGCCGGCAAACTCAGACCTGAAAGAGCGGCGGCGCTGCCGCCCCCGGCGCATGGTCGTAGTCTTCATGCGGGCGCCGCGGTTTGGCAGGGTCAAAAGCCGGCTGGCGGCGGATATTGGCAGCTTGGCAGCTTGGCAGTTCTACCGCAGGACGAGCCGACGGCTGTTGCGGCGGTTGGAGCGCGATCCAACTTGGTCCCTGGTCATCGCCTGGGCCGAGCCTCTGCCGGAACCTGGCGCGCCGCGCCGGGCCGCCGATTTTTGGCAAGGCCCTGGCGATATCGGCGAACGCATGCAGCGGTGTTTGCAGATGGCAGGCCCCGGCTCGGTCGTGTTGCTGGGCGCCGATATTCCAAGCGTCCGCGCCCGCCATATTCGTCAGGCATTTGCGGGCCTGCGGGCGGCGCCGCTGGTATTCGGGCCGGCGCGCGACGGCGGGTTTTGGCTGGTCGGGGCGCGAAACTCCGAACGCCTGCCAAGGCCATTGTTCGCAGCCGAGGTCCGATGGTCGAGCCCAAACACTCTGGCAGACGTCACCCGCAGCTTGAAGCAACCATTCGCGTTGACCGAGGAATTAGCCGACGTCGACTACGGCGCCGATTTGCCTTCTCCTGGCTCGTTAACCGGATTTCCCGGCCGGTAGAGCATTGCCCAATCGACCCGAACCGGCGGGTCGGGTCGAGCCAAGATGCACCTGGTCCTAAATTTCCCAGCCCAACCAACGGCATAGGGACTCGCCCATTACCTCGGGCGGGATGCCGGGAATGTGTTGGGTGAACAGTTCGACATGCTGCTTATAGGTGATAGGCGAGCGCGTGATGTCCGTGCCCCAGAAGGTGCGCTCCGGCCCGAACGCCTCTAGCACCCGCAACACCGCGTCCTGCAACTGGCCCGTGTAAGGGTAGGGCGCGGTGGTGTAGCAGGGGAAGGCCGAGACCTTGACCGCCAGATTGGGGTAGCGCGCCATGGCGCAGAGGTCCGGAATGTGTCCGAACGCGGCGTCGTCCTTGGTTTGCGACGGGATGGCGGCGTGATCCAATGTGATGTTCAGGTTCGGGTGGCGCTCCAGAATGCCGGCGACCTTGTCGAGTTGGCCGGGCGGCAGCATCATGATCTGCAAGCCGTATTTCTCGGCGGCGGCCCAGAGCCAGTCGACCGTGCCCTCCGCCAGCCAACGGCGCTGTTCCGGCGTGTGAAAGGTGTAGCGCAGGCCGAGCATGCCGGGCTGATCCTTCCAACGCTCGAACAGGGGTTCGGACTCGGCTCGGTTGACGCTGGCCCGGCCCATAATGGCAAAGCGCCCAGGATTATCCTGCACCGCCTGAATCGCCAGGTCGTTGTAGTCGCCCTCCCACGACGGCGGTACCAGCACGGCCCGGTCGACGCCGCCTTCGTTCATCAGGCCGATAAGTTCGGGCGCCAGATAGGGCCAGTCGCGCTGCGGCTTGCCGCCCCGGTCGGTGGGCCAGGGACGGTCCGGGCGGTCTTCGTCCCAGATGTGGATTTGGGCGTCGGCGATGAGCATGGCTGC
Organism: uncultured Alphaproteobacteria bacterium; assembly: GCA_963974445.1. Lineage (GTDB taxonomy): Bacteria > Pseudomonadota > Alphaproteobacteria > Bin95 > Bin95 > JACKII01. The sequence goes on along the minus strand of CAXBDI010000024.1, from coordinate 13,063 downwards.
CTACCCGAACTGGCGCAGGGTGCGCCGCGCGATGACCATGCGGTGCACCTCGCTCGGCCCCTCGTAGATTTTCATCAGGCGGGCGCGCTGGGCGAACATTTGCAGCGGCAACTCCTTGGTCATGCCCATGGCGCCGAAGGCCTGCATGGCGTTGTCGATGACCTCGCCCACCATTTCCGTCGCATAGAGCTTGATCATGCTGGCCTCGGTGCGGAGGTCGGTGGCGCCGGCGTCCTGCTTTTCCGCCGCGTCCAGCACCATCAGCCTGGTCGCGTGGATCTTGGTGGCGGCGTCGGCAATCCACCACTGGATCGCCTGCTTGTCCGCCAGCTTCGAGCCGAAGGTGACGCGCTGCTGCGCGTGCTCGCACATCATTTGCAGCGCCCGTGTCGCCATGCCGACGCACCAGGCGCCCATCTGCAGGCGGCGCACGGTCAGGCGCAACTGCATCGGCGCGAAGCCCTCGCCGACCTTGCCCAGAACCTGGCGCTCGTGCAGCCGCATGTCCTCGAACACCAACTCATAGGTGCGGGCGCCGGCCAGCATCTTGATCTCGCGCTCAATGGTGAAACCGGGCGTGCCCTTGTCGACGATGAAGGCGGTGATGCCGCCGCGCGCCTTCTTCACCGGGTCGGTCAGCGCCATCAGGATCAGGAAGTCCGCATCCGGCACCCGGCTGACCCAGATCTTGCGGCCGTTGATGACCCAGTGGTCGCCATCCTTGATCGCCCGCGTTTTCATCTCCGCCGGGTCGCCGCCGGCGCCGGGCTCGGAGATGCCGATGGCCGAACCGAACTCGCCCTTGACGTAGGGGTCGAGATATTTGCGCTTCTGCTCATCCGTCGCGACCTGCACCATCATGTGCATGTTCGGCGCGTCCGGCGGGAAAGCGAAGGGTACGCAGGTGCGGCCCAATTCGAAGTTGACGCCGACCAGGGCCATGGCCGGCAGGTTGGCGCCGCCCACCTCCTCCGGCGCATCCAACGCCCAGAGCCCGAGTTCCTTACAGCGCGCGAACAGAGGGCCCTCTTCCTCCGCCGTCAGGCCGCCCTTGCCGCCGGAAGCCTCGCGCTCCAGCACGGCTTTCTCCAGCGGCATCAGTTCCTGGTCGACGAACTTCGCGACCAGTTCCTGCAGCATTTGATGTTCTTCGGCGATGACGGGCATTGTGGCAGTGTCCATTGGCTAGAGAAAGTTGAGGCGCAATCAGAAGCCGGTTCGATTCACCCACCGAGCAGCGGCAAGCTTCGTGTGACTGCGATGATCAGGAACGTCGTCACGAATACAAGAAGCCCGGCGCCGGTCAAGTTCAAGGCCCAGCGCAGTTTGCGTTCCCGTTCGATGGTCAGTCGGAAAAACCGTTCCTTGTAGGCGTCAAAGTCTACTGCATCGCCGATCCGGTCGAACCGCAAATAGAAAACCGTAAGGCCCAAATATACCGCGGCGAACAACAGGACGAAAATCACCGCCGCCATCAACAAGAAGATGCCCGGCCAGGGTATCAGCGGCTGGCATGTCGCGGCGATACCGGCATCCGTAGCGGCTGCGCCCGCCGCACCGGCACTGCAGGATTCGATCGACCGCAGGATCTGAAACACCAGCACCGACATAAACCCGATGCCGAGGCCGTTCAGGCGCAGGATAGCGCCGATTTTGCTGTCGATGATATTCAAGCGGTCATAAAGGTACTTGATGCACCAGAGCTCGTTGCTGTCGGCCTGTTTCAGGAAGGCATAGTGCGCCTTGTCACGGTCCAGCTCCGACTGCTTCACCCACATCGGCCCGGCGCCCGGTCTAGAATCGAAACGCGAACGGCAGGAGGGCGTGCGCCGAAGCGGTCGTCCAACCCTCGCTGTCGGTCAGGAAGGTGACACGGATATCCGGGCCGAATTCCAGCAGCCGCTGCCGGCAGGCGCCGCACGGACTGCACGGTCGCTGCTCACCGATTTTGGTTTCCGCATAGACCAGAACGGACTGAACCTCCAGGGCTTCGCCCTCCACTGTCCGCGCGGCCGCCAGCGCCGCCGTTTCGGCGCAGGAGCCAATCGGGAAGGAAACGTTCTCCACATTGGCGCCGACATAGGTGGCGCCGCTACGGGCCCGGAGTGCAGCGCCGACGCGGAACCGGGAATACGGCGCGTAGGCGTTGCGCGCGGCAGCCACCGCTTTTCCGAGCAACTCCTCGTCCGGTCCGGCGTTCGTCTTCGGAGCCTGGACCGCCGCCTGCGCAGTAGAGATCATCGGTCAATGTCCTCAAGCCAATGGAGATGGATAGTAGGTCACTTCTCCCAGCAGCGATAGGCCAGAAGCCGCTAGAGTAAGTCCCCCACCACGTCGCGGTACCGCACCATCGCCTGCAAATGGTCGGCGAGGGTGCGGCCTTCGATGCGTTTGTGCTGATAACGGCCGAACGTGTTGTTCACGGTGACATGGCTGACGCCGACGCCTTTCCAGTAGGCGATGGCGCGGCGCCAGTCGTCCGGCCCGCCCTCGGCGTTGGAGACCCAGACGGAGAGGCCCGGCTCGCCGCTGCGGCCAGCCTCGGCCCAATAACCGCGCAGCGTGTCAAAGGCGCGTTCGGCGTCGTCGCCTTCGGGATGGGAGAGCATGATCCAGCCGTCGCCGTATTTCGCGATCCGCTTCAAGACGATGTCGGCATGACCGCCGAACCAGACGGGAATACGCCGCGCCGGTGGCAATGGGTTGATGCCGGCGTCGTCGATCTGATGCCATTTGCCTTTGAAGGTGACGTGTTCGTCGGCCCAGAGCGCCTGCATCACCTCCACCTGCTCCGCCGAGCGCACGCCGCGATTGGAGAAGTCCATACCGAGGCCGACATATTCCACCTCGTTCCAGCCGACGCCGACGCCAAAACGGAACCGGCCGCCGCAGAGCACATCCAGCGAGGCGGCCTGCTTGGCCATCAACGCCGCCTGGCGCTGGGCGATGATCATCACCTCGGTGGAAAAGCCGATGCTCTGGGTGCAGGAAGCGAGATAGCCGAACAACACGAACGGGTCGTGGAAGCAGTCCGCCGATGTGTTGCGTGCGCCCCAATTCGGGCGGCTAGCGGCATTGACGCCCAGCACATGGTCCGGCACGGCCAAATAGTCGTAGCCGAGGCCCTCCGCCGTCTGCGCCAAGGTTTTGACGGTCGCAGGGTCGCCGCCAGTGTCGGAGATCGGCAGGTTGAAGCCGAGTTGCATGCGCTGGGCCATGGGTACCTCTCTTCACGCTACTTTTGGTGGTGCCAAGGCTATGATAACTTACAAGCTATCATAGCTCTAACTCTCGGGAACTCGGGCAAATTTGCGAGCTCATTTTTTTGTTTCTAAATTTGCTTTATTCAATATCAGATTTGACATCCTTTGCTTCACAAATGGAGTATTCACGTGCTGCGATAGCAAATTCAATCGCCGCCTCCGCATACCTTCGAGCATGACCGGTATAATCATTCAGCTTACGGATATATTCGTTGATGTCTGATATATAAGCATCGACCTCCCACTGGTCACAATCGTGTTCACGACTAATACTATATCCATACATACAATAGGGTGCCGTTGGTTTTTGCCAGTTCGATGGAGGCTGCGGAGGATCTTCGAACATCGTTGGGGGGCTGCAATAGCCAAACGCATTGCCACTAATCAATATTGCTCCAACGATATAGCAGGAAAGTTCCAACCTAGGTCTCATCGTTTGCCCCATCAAATTTGGATCGAATTCGCCGGCTAAGCTAGAACAAGTCCGCCACTGCCGCGTGGTAGCGGACCATCGCTTCAAGATGTGCCGGCACGTCGTGGCCCTCGATTCGGGTGAAGCCGCTGCGGTTGAAGGCGTTGTGCAGGGTGAAGTAGCCGACGCCGGCATCCTGCCAGAAGCGGATGTCGCGCCGCCACTCCTCCGGTGTGCCGGAGCCGGCAGAGAGGCGCACGCTCACGCCGGGCTCGCCGGAACGGCCTGCCGTGCGCCACTCGGCTCGTAGCGCATCGAACTCGCGCACTGCCTCGTCGCCGGGGCCGTGGTTCAGGTACATCCAGCCGTCGCCGTATTTGGCGATGCGCTTCAGCGTGGCGGGCGCGTGGCCGCCGAACCAGAGCGGCACCCGACCGGACGGCGGGCGCGGGTTGATGCCGGCGTCGTCGATCTGGTGCCACTTGCCCTTGAACGTGACGTGGTCGGCGGCCCAGAGCGCCTGCATGACCTCCACCTGCTCCGCCGAGCGCGCGCCACGGGTGGAGAAATCGGTGCCGAGGCCGGCAGCCTCCACCGCGTTCCAGCCGATGCCGACGCCGAACCGGAACCGCTCGCCACACAACACCGCCAGTGAGGCCGCCTGCTTCGCCACCAAAGCCGCCTGGCGCTGGGCCAGGATCATGACTTCGGTCGAAAAGCCGACGCGCTCGGTGATGCCGGAGAGGAAGCCGAACAGCACGAAAGGATCGTGGTAGGGGTCCGCCGAAGTGTTCAGGTTGCCCCAATCGGGCCGGTTGGCTGCGTTGATCCCGAGCACGTGGTCCGGGGCGGCCAGGTAGGAAAAGCCGAGCCCCTCTGCTGTTTGCGCCAAAGTGCGCACGTCGCGCGGGTCGCCGCCGATATCGGTGATCGGCAGTGCGAAGCCCAGTTGCGCCTTAGCCGTCGCCATCGGCCGCTAACGCTTGATCGAACGCAGGAAGCCGGAGCGCGCCTTGGCGGCCTGCATCATCCAGCCAAGGTCCTGGCCGGAGAGGATCATCTGCGCGCCCTTCTGGATGTATTTGGTCGCCAATTCCTCGTCGTAGACGCCGCCCATGCCGAGAAACTTGCCGTTGTTGCGGCAGGCCGCGGCGGCGGTGTCGTAGGCCGCGGCGACCTTCTCGTGCCCATACTGGCCATGGATGCCCATCTCGGCGCAGAGGTCGTTGGTGCCGATCAACAGGCAATCGATGCCGTCGATGGCGGCAATAGCGTCGGCGTTGGCAATAGCCGTCGGCGTCTCCAGCATGATGGTGACCAGCAGGTTGTCGTTGATGGTCTTCGCCATCTCCTTGATCGGCATACTCTCATAGCCGAGCAGCGGCTGCGTGCCGGAGATCGAACGGTGGCCCACCGGCGGGAACAGCGCCTGATCGACGACGCGCTTCGCCTCCTCCACCGTGTCGATGTGCGGCACGACGATGCCCTGCGCGCCGCCATCCAGCGGGCGGGAGGTCTGGAAGCGCTCATGCGCGGACGCCCGCGGGATCGGCGTGATGCCGGCGTCGAGGGCGGCGACCGAGATATTCACCGCCATATCGATGGTCATGGTGTTGTGCTCCAGGTCGATGAACAGCCAGTCATAGCCGCAAACCGCGGCGATCTTGGCGATATCGACGCTGCGCGCCTGGCGAATACCGAAGCCCAGCGCCAACTCGCCGGCTTTCATTTTGTCTTTGGCAATATTGGGGACGATGGGCATGGCGGGTTTTCTCCCTTGGGGTGGGCGTCGGGCCAAGCTTAGCGGTTTGCGCGGGCGCTGTAAGGGGATTTCCGAGCAGCGGCACAGCCATTAAGGCGCCATTCACCGGCCGCACCGCAGTTTCGCGCATACGCCTTCACCCGCCCCGACACGCCTTCGCCGAAAGCCTCTGCCATGCCGGATACCCAGCAATCGCCGCCCGAGCCCAGTGGCCAGAACCGGAAAGTTATCCTGGGGAGGGGCGAAAAACCGGTCGACCGGGCAGACCGCTATCCCCTGCTCGAACTCGTTTGCGACGACCTGAGCCGGCGATTGATGCGCCGCCTGGCGGACGTCTATGGCGCGCCAGTGCAGATCGAACTGGCCGGCACCGCCATTGAACGCTTCGGCGACTATGTCGAGGGCATCACCGACCCGGCGCTGTTTTGCGTTTTCGATGCCAGGCAATGGCCGCATTCCGGGCTGATCGTCATCGACGGCGACATGGTGGCGACGAACCTGCAGTTTCTGCTGGGCGGCGGCACGAGCGCCGCGGCAGAGCCGGAGCCACGGGCCGAGACCACCCAATTGGACCGCACGCTGGCCCGGCAATTCGCCGAGATCGTGCTGTCGGCATTGTCCGAGGCCTTCCGCACCGCCCGCAGCGAAATCGGCGCGATCGACCTGCAATGCCACCGCATCGAAACAGCCTGGCAATTCGCGGCCGTCGCCCGTCCGCAGGCGCCGGCGTTCATCGTGCGGTTAGACCTGACGGCGGGGGAAGCCGGCCAAAGCAGCCAGGTCGACATCATGATCCCAATGCAAATGCTGGAGCCTGTCCGGCGCTATCTGACCGAAACCTACAGTGGCGACCAAAGGTCCACCGATATGGACTGGGCCCGGCACATGGCGAAGGCTTTGATGCGGCATCCATTGCCGATCGATGCGGACCTGGAGCGCCTGTCCGTGCCGCTCGACCGGGTCGTGCGCTGGCAGGTCGGGGATGTGTTGCCATTGGCCGCCGACGCGAATACCCCGGTGGAATTGCACATCTGCGGCACCTCGGGGCAGGAGACCGTGCTGGTCGGCAAGCTCGGTGCGTTGCGCGGCAACCGGGCGCTCAAACTGCTGGACAATGCCGCTGTCCGGTTCGGCAAACCGCTGGACCGGTTGGCCCACAGCCTAGGCATCCAGCCAGTAAAACGCGATTTCACGCCATCGCCGAAGCAAGACCCGGTGCGGCCCGCGTCGGATAGTATCGGCGTCGCCGACCTCGGGCTTGCGCATTTCAAAGAGTGATCGCGCCGTTCCCTGCCCTGGCTGTTCTCTGCCCCGGCTGTTCGGTGCGATCCAGCGTCGCGAGGCGGCAGTCCCGCGGCAATGGCCGCTGCACACCTGGCAGCCGGAGCGCCCACCAGGCGCTGGCCAGGTGACGCCGGTGGCGCGCTGCAATGGATCTTCATCTCCAAGATCTCAGCCGCCTGGCATCAGATGACATTCAAACCGATAGGATCGCAGCCACTCCGGAACCTACCTTAATTTACGCAAAAATGACGCCAAATTATGGCAAATACGACAAAGAGGAGGAATTTTCCCCAAACGGTGGCGCGCCACCCGCGTGTGCCAACGGTTGGCCTGTCGTGGGTGACAGAAATTGTCGGTTTGGTTGTGGTTCGATGTGTAACAATCTACCTATGGTGTAAAGTTCGCTTTACACACCGGCACACCGGTTAACCGATACTCATCAAGACATCCAGTCAAAGGCTTGCCGGCAAACTGAAATAGTATATTTATTTCAATATATTAACGAATATCCACAAAGTGGTGTTTTTTTGGCACGCAACTTGCGAGATGTAGAATGACAGTTATTTCAATCATCCGTTGCAGGCCTGCAGGGATGCATCTTCATAGAGCAAGGAGAGAACGCAATGCGTATCGCTTTAGCCGCCGCCACCGCCGCGGTCATGTTTGCTGCAGCGCCCGCCGTTGCCCTTCCGTACGCCGATATCGGCTCGTTTGCCACGTATACCTTCGGTGTGACTTTTCAGGGGACACCGGCGGTCACCGCCGGTGATACCCTTACGATTACCGGGAACAATGGCATCAACCTGTTCGGCACCGAGGAGTTGGCAGGCGTTAGCGGGTTTACAACCGACGTTACCGGCCTTTCGCTGGTTATCGGCACCGGCAATGTGAACAATGGTCAGGCATTCTCGAGCGATTTTGATCGGAGTCAGGTGACCGACCCCGCCGAAAGCAATGGCGCCGGTGGGCAGACGGGTACACTTACGTTTACCGTCGGCGGTACTACCCAGGCGGGCCTTGGCCCGGGTAGCGGGTCGACCCAGAGCGTGACCTTGACCGGTCTTTTGTCGGCTACCGATGGCGGCGGCTTCTACGGCCTCGAGGCTGGGTCCTGGTCGTTCGCCGGCACTTTCGATCCTGCAACCGGTTCGGGTTCCGGATCATTCACCGTCTCGGTCCCGCCGAACCCCATCGATGTCTCTGAGCCGGCCGTGCTCGCTCTCGCCGGCATCGGCCTGCTGGGTCTAGCGATCGCACGGCGTCGCCGGGCCTAACGCTCCTGCCTTTCCGGACGAGTATCGAGGGCGGCAATCTCACACGGGGTTGCCGCCCTTTTCTTTGTCGGATTACTGGCCAAGCGTACTGTCTCATCCGCTTGACACTCAGGCGGTATTCTACAGTTGGAAAATAGCGGAGGGTGGAGGCTTTCCGGCATTCGGCGTCATGCGTATTCGGCGTTAGCCTGACGGTCCCGGGCTTTTTTCGCTGGAAAGTCCACGGCCCCGCATTCCGCTGCAAGTTCTCCCCGGGTGCTCCACCGCACCATGGTCAAGGGCAGCGTGCCCGTTTAGTCAGCCGTATTGCCACCGCCCATGCGGCCGAACAGGTCGGCGATGGTCGGCTGGGTGTTGGACGGTTTCGCCTCGGGCGGCGGCTCGGCTTCGCGGCGCTCGATCGCTTCGCGTTCTTCCGGCGACAGTTTCGAGCGGGCGAGCTCGACCGCCGCATTCAGTTCCAGATAGGTGCACAGGCCCAGATCGACCGGATGACGCGGTTTGATGTTGGAGTTGTTCCAGTGGGACCGGTCCCGCACCGCGGCAATCGTCGTCTTCGTCGTGCCCAGTAGCTTGCCGACTTGCGCGTCCGACAACTCCGGATGATTGCGCACCAGCCAGGCGATGCCGTCCGGTTTGTCCTGGCGCTTCGCCATCGCGGTGTAGCGGGGGCCTTTGGTCCGCTCCGCCGCCCGTGGCACGGCGACGCTGGCCATCTTCAGGCGGGCGGCAGGATCGGCCTCGCACCGCTCCAACTCGGCGCGGGTCAGTTCACCGGCGGCGATGGGGTCACGGCCGATGATCCCGACCGCGACCTCGCCATCGGCAACTGCCTGCACCTCCAGCGGGTGCATGGTGCAGAACGCGCCGATCTGCTCGAAGGTCAATGCGGTGTTATCAATCAGCCACACGCAGGTGGCTTTTGGCATCAGAGGTTGAGACATAAACATTCCTCAATATTGGGCGCGTAAGGCCATTAGCCCGCAAAGCCAGTGGTCAGCAGGATCTTGCCGATATGTTGGCTCGATTCCATCAATTCGTGCGCTTTGTTGGCTTCTGCAAGGGCGAAACTCTTATAGGTCACCGGCCACGCCGCGCCGGTCGCGAACAACGGCCAGCATTTTTGCTCGACCGCCCGGCAGATCGCGCCCTTCGCCTCGACCGAGCGGGAGCGCAGGGTCGAGCCGGTGACGGTCAGGTGCTTGCGGTGGATCAGGCCGAAGTCGACCTGGCCGGGCCGCGTGCCCTCCATCAACGCGACGAAGCACAGCCGGCCTTCGCGCGCCATCACCTCCAACTGCCGTTGGATGTAAGAGCCGCCGATCATATCCAGAATGACATCGACGCCGCGGCCATCGGTAAACTCCATGCCGACGGCGACGAAATCCTCGGTCTTATAGTTGATGGCGCGGTCGGCGCCGAACCCGACGCAGGCCTCGCACTTCTCATCGGAGCCGGCGGTGGCCAGTACCGCGGAGCCGAAAGCCTTAGCCAACTGGATCGCCGTAAAGCCGATGCCGCTGGTGCCGCCCTGGATCAGGAACACCTCGCCTGGCTTCAATGACGAGCGCTCGAACACGTTGGTCCAAACCGTGCAGAAGGTCTCTGGCAAACCGCCCGCGTCGACCAGGCCGACGTTGGCGGGGATCGGCAGGCATTGCGGTTCCGGCACGTTGACATATTCGGCATAGCCCCCGCCGGACAGCAGCGCGCACACCCGGTCGCCAACCTGCCAGCGCTGCGCACCTTCACCGACGGCGACGACTGTGCCGGAGCATTCCAGGCCGGGAATATCGGTGGCCCCGGGCGGCATCGGATAGAGACCCTGCCGTTGCAGGGTATCGGCTCGGTTGATGCCCGCCGCAGCCACCTGCACCAGCACTTCGCCCACCCCTGGTTTCGGCACAGGACGTGTTGCCGGCACAAGGCTCTCTGGCCCGCCGGGGGTCGGAATCTCGATAGCGGTCATCGTCGCGGGAATCGCCATGGCGTTCCTGTTCCTTCCGTTGCAACTTGCCAAATCTGGGAAATTGGACGATTTGTAGGACTATGCACGATTCGGATCAAGAGACCGCAGCGGCGCTCGCGAAAATTGTGGAAGAATGGCAGCGGCTGGAAGCATGGCGCGAGTCGCTGGAGGCCGAATTTGCCGGCTGGCGCGAGGATTTATTGGGCGAAGCGGACCGCCTCGGTTTAGGCGAACACATCCGCCGGCGAGGGCGGCCCGAGTGCTAGCAGCCGCGCGCCTTCACACCTCCAGCACGATCGCGCTCAGCAGGCGGCCGTAATCCGGTTCCTTGTTCAGCACGCTACGGCGATAGCTGAAGAAGACCTCCGTACCCGCAACCGTGTCGGCCGCCACATCGCTCACGTCTGCGAGCCCAAGATCGCGTAAATGGGCGCACAAATAGCCGGGCAGATCGAAATAGGCTCGCGTTGCGCCAAAGGGCCTGCGGAAGAAGCGGGCGTTGGCCGGCGACTGGCTGAGGAAGTGGCTGGCGAACTCCGGCCCGACCTCATAGCTGTCAGGGCCGATAGCCGGTCCGATTGCCGCGACGATACGGCTGCGCCGGGCGCCCAAGGCTTCCATCGCCCGCACCGTCGCCGCACCGACGCCGAACCGCGCGCCGCGCCAGCCCGCATGCGCCGCACCGATGACACGGGCCACCGGATCGCAGAACAAAATCGGCGCGCAGTCTGCGGTCAGAATCCCAAGCGGCAGGCCGGGCTGGTCCGTCACAACGGCGTCGGCCCGCTGGCCGGCGATCTCGCCGGCTGAGCGCACGCTCAGGCAGCAGGCGCTGTGCACCTGGTGTGGCGTCGAGAGCACGTCTGCGGGCAACCCCAGTGCCGCCATGGCGCGGCCGCGGTTGGCGCGCACGGTTTCCGCGTCGTCGGCCGATCCGAAGCCACAGTTCAGGCCATGGTAGATGCCATCGCTGCCACCTTGGCCTCGCGTGAAAAATCCATGGCGGACGCCCGGCAGCTTTCCCAGCGATGGCGCCGTCAGATACATGGCCGATCCTCTCTCGATCAGGGGAAACCCGCCGGTGTCGGGTCTGCCGGCCCGGTGAGCGCCAGCACACGGAAGCTCTCGCCCATGCCGGATGCGTCCGTCAGCCGATGGAGCGCCGCATCCAACTCCCGCTTCTGTGCCAGATTTGCCTTGCCGACAAGCTGCGCATGCCGCGCCTCAATGCCAAGCGAGCGAAGGTAGGCCCCCTGCCCTAGCGGCCCGTAGGTTTTGGCTCCAGCAGCCTCCGCCGCGCCGGCCAGCGCCGCAAAATCGACGCCGGCAGACAGATCGATCTGGCCCAGCCCCTGCAAAGGCTCGGCCCGGCGATGCCGGGAGATGCCGCGCAGGCTGCTCTCACCCGGGCGGCTTGCATAATCGACGATCAGGGCGAGGCCACCGCGCTCAGCCAGGCGCTTGCCGATGCGCGATGCCCAATCCAGCGAGTCCGGTGATTGTTCCCACACATCGCCCTCGGGCTCGACCGCAGCGGTTACCACAGGTCCGAGGGCATCGTGAAACCCGCGGTCCGCATCCCAATTGACGAGCCGCTCTCGCCAACCGCCGTCGACGCGCAGGAATTGCTGGATCGGTAGCCCGTCGAAAAACTCGTTCGCCAGCAACAATATCGGTGCAGACCCCGGCGGCAAATCCCGCGCCCAGCTTACCGAATGGGTGTGCCGCGCCAAACGCTCGGCCTGGGCTTGGGCGAGGGCTGGGCTCGCCTCGATCATCGTCACGGCCCCATGCCGATAGAGCGACGGTGCCGAGCGCTGCCAAATTCGCAGCACATCGGCCATCAACAGGCCGCGGCCGGGGCCGAGTTCCGTAACATCTACAGCCTGCGGCTCGCCGATATTGTGCCAGTGGTCGGCCAATGCGAGGCCCAGCAACTCGCCGAACATCTGGCTGATTTCCGGGGCGGTGACGAAATCGCCCGCGCCGCCGAACGGCTGCTGCGCCTGATAATAACTCTCCGGCAGCCCGGCGTTGGCGAGGCGCATCAGGGCGGCCAGCGAGATCGGACCCTGCGCCTCGATAATGCGCCGAGCCAGGGCTTCGACAGGGCTGGCTGGGTCGCTCATGCGCTCAGGTTTTGCTCAACGCAGGCCGGCTGCGCACCCAAACGACAATTCCGACGCCGATCAAAATCATCGGCACCGACAGGATTTGACCCATGGTGACCGGCCCCAGGATAAACCCAAGGTGCGCATCCGGTTCCCGGAAGAATTCGACGAAGGTGCGCGCAAGGCCATAACCGATCAGAAAGATACCGAGCAACTGCCCCGGGCGGCGGCGAATCGATTCGCGCCGCACCAGCACCGCCATGACGATCAGCAGCACCACGCCTTCCAGCAGAGCCTCGTAAAGCTGGCTTGGATGGCGCGGCAGCGGCCCGCCGCCGGGAAACACCATACCGACGGCGGCATCCGTGACGCGGCCGTACAACTCACCGTTGACGAAGTTGGCGAGCCGGCCGAGCAATAGACCGATCGGCGCGACGCAGGCCACCATGTCGCCGACCCGCAACGGGCTCAACCCGCGTTGGCGACAGAACCAGAGGCCAGCGATTGTGACGCCAAGCAAGCCGCCGTGAAAGGCCATGCCGCCATGCCAGACCTGTAGAATTTCTGCCGGGCGGCTCAGGTAATACTCCGGCTTGTAAAACAGCACATAGCCAAGCCGCCCACCCAGAATGACGCCGAACGCCATCCAGACCAAAATGTCGTCCGCGTCCTTGCGAGACATGGTCGCTGGCGGCAATTCTACGAGCCCCAGCAAATAGCGCCAAGCCAACAACAGGCCGACGATATAGGCGAGGGCGTACCAACGAACCTGGAAAAACCCCAGGTCGAGCGCAACCGGATCGATCGCCGGGAAGGGTAGGGCAAAGAGCATGGGCGGCGGTCTCCGATCTACAGGTAGCATGGGCTCTAGCAAAATGCGGCCCGGATGCCAACGCTTACTCAATCGGCGACGGCGGACGGACATGACATAAACGTAACTGCTCAGCCCCCTGTCAAATCGTCTGCAGCATGGGCTTGCCTTTGAGGC